>NZ_DASZKT010000224.1:0-23872 GCF_035552695.1 Actinospica sp. | reverse complement strand
CGCTCGTATGACAAAACTCTGCAAAGGCGGCTGAGCCGGCGTCAGATCCCTCCTCCCGGGGATTGTTCCGGCAATTACCCGGCGTAAGTCCTCGGTCACGGCTAAGCTCAGAGGTGATTCGGGGGCACGGACAGCGGCGGGAGACGGCAGGTGGGTCACGATCCGGCGCGGCGGGCGGCGGTCGCGCCTTTGCTGCTGCAACCCCTGCTCGACGCCCTTTCGGCCGGTTCGCTCGCCTTCGCCTGCTATGGGGCCGATCGCCGCTATCTGACGATCAGTCAGATGCTCGCCGATCTCAATGGGCTGCCGCCCGAGGCGCATATCGGGATGCTGCCGAGCGAGGTGCTCGGGCCCGAGGTCGGCGGAAAGATCGAGGCGGCCGCCGCGCGCGTCCTGGCCGACGGCAAGCCGTATCGGGAGCCGGAGCAGCGGCTCAGCCGCGGGGACTGGAGCGGCGTGCGCTACCTCGACTCCTGCTGGACGCCGGTGGCCGGCCCGGACGGCGAGGCGCTCGCGGTGCTGGCCGTGGTCAACGACGTGACCGACCGGCACCGCATCGCCGACCTGCTCGGCTCCACGCAGTGGCGGATCGGCAAGCTGCAGACCGTGGCCCGCGAGCTCGCCGGCGCGCTGACCATCAGCGAGGTGCGTGCCGCCGTCGCCAAGCTCGGCCAGGTCACCGGGTCCTCGCACGTCGACCTGCGGCTGCTCGACCCGGTCGGCCGCTCGCCGTGGCCCTCGCCGGTGCGGCCCGCACGAGACCTGGACTCCGGCGAGGCGAGCCCGCATCATCCGGGCAGGCCTTCGGCGCCGGTGCGACCCGCACGCCGCCTCGAGCCTGACGAGGCGGCACCGCCGCGTCCGGGCAGGCCTTCGGCGCCGGTCGTCCCGCCGCAGCGCTCCTCGCCGCGCACCGCCGTCGAGGAGGACCGCTGGGAGTGGCGCACGCTCGCCTGGCCCGCCCTGCTCGCCGCCGCGGTGCGCGACGGCCAGCCCTGCTACCTGACCGACCGCGCCGCGCTGCGTGCCCGCTACCCGGAGGCGGGGGAGTGGGTCGCGGCCACCGCGCCGGGCCCGGCGGAGCAGGCCTGGGCGGTGCTGCCGCTGTCCACCGCCGTCGGCCCGGTCGGCGGCCTCTACCTGGCGTACGACGCGCCGCGCGGCTTCGACGAGGACGACCGCGCCTACCTGCAGGCCCTCGCCGGGCAGTGCACCATGGCCGTCGCCCGCGCCCGGATGCACGAACGCGAACACCGGCAGGTGGTCTCGCTGCAGGAGGCCATCCTGCCCAAGCGGCTGCCGCAGCTCGACGGCGTGGACGCGGCCTTCCGCTACATCCCCGGTTCGCTGGACACCGAGGTCGGCGGCGACTGGTACGACCTGTTCGAGTTCACCGACGGCCGGATCGGCATGGTCGTCGGCGACGTGATCGGCAAGGGCATCACCGCGGCGGCCGGAATGGGCCGGGTGCGCGCCGCGCTGCGCGCCCTCGCCTTCACCGACCCGGCCCCGCACGTGGTGCTCACCGGTCTCGACCGGCTCTTCGACGCCACCGAGAACGCCGAGTCGCTCACCACCGTCGTGTACGCGGTGCTCGACCGCAGGAGGCGGGCGCTGAGCATCTCGGACGCCGGGCACCTGCCGCTGCTGGTCCGTCAGGCCGACGGCGGCGCGAGCTACCTGGAGACCGAGGAGGACGAGGCGGCCACCCCGCTCGGCCTGAGCGAGGAGCGGTTCGATCACGAGGTCTTGCTCAGGCCGGGCGACGTGGTGATCGGCTTCTCCGACGGCCTGGTGGAGACCAGGGACGCGGCGATCACCGACGGCCTGGAGCGGCTGCGGCTGGCCGCGGAGAGCGCGCCCCGCGACGATCTCGAGACCCTGCTCGACCACCTCGTCGACGAGATGCTCAGGGACCAGGAGCAGGACGACGACGTCACCCTGCTCGCGGTCAGGATCGGTGGCTGAGCGACGGATGCGCACCAGGCCCCCACCCGTCCCGGGACGGGAAAATCGGCCTGGATCGTACCCCCGCGGCGCATTGACACCGCAAGCACTGCTAGACTCTTTTTCCGAGTGCGTGACCTGCGTTTGCGAAGCGGTGAACGGCGGCACGGTGACGGGATGACCGCGGTGGCGGTCCGGCGCACCGAAGCCGCGGCCGGCGGATGATTCACACCAGGCACGACATAAGGCGGACGTGACCGCTCGGCGAAGCCGAGGGGAATACGCGGGGCCCGATGGACGCTGTCCATAGGTGTAACCACGACGATACGACCCGATCGCGCCACAGGCCGCGAATCCGTTGTCGGGGGCGTGGAATCCCGGCGGGTCCGCCATAGCCAGAGCTTTGTCCAGCGCGGCAGATGCAGTTCACATGTGAGCACCGTTCCGAAGGGTATGTGAGTGTCGGCTCCTTCCTCTGTGACCGTAGACGAGGCCGCGGCCACCACGCCGGTGGCCCTCGCGGTCCAGTCTCTATTGGCCAAGTCCCAGGACCAAGCCGTGTCCAGCGACGACGTGCGCCGCGCCTGCGAGGGCGCCAAGGTGCCGGAAAGCGACCTGAAGAAGGTCGTGCGCGCGCTGATCGAGAAGGGCGTCTCGGTCGCCGTGGTCGGCGACGCCGCCGCGCCCATCGGCCGGGGCAAGCCGCGTAAGCAGGTGGCCGCCGCCACCTCGGCCAGCCGCACCGCGACCAGCACGGTGCACAAGTCCGCCGAAGCCGCGCCCGAGGAGGAGGCCACGCCGGCCCCCGCCAAGAAGGCGCCGGCCAAGAAGACCGCGGCCAAGCCCGCGGCCGCCAAGACCGCCGCCCCCGCGGCCGAGGGCGAGGCTCCGGCCAAGGCCCCGGCGCGCAAGACGGCCGCCAAGAAGACCGCCGCCAAGTCCGCCACCGCCGCCAAGACCACCGGGGCGAAGCAGACCTCGAAGGACGGCGAGGGTGAGCCCGCGGAGCTCGCCGAGGGCGAGGAGGTCGAGATCGAGGATCTCGAGATCGCCGCCGACGAGCTGGTCGAGGCAGTCGAGGAGCCGGAGGCCGACGAGGCCAAGGGCGCCGCCAAGGAGGAAGAGGACAAGGAGGAGGGCTTCGTCCTGTCGGATGACGACGAGGACGACGCCCCGGCCCAGCAGGTCGCCTCCGCCGGCGCCACCGCGGACCCGGTCAAGGACTACCTCAAGCAGATCGGCAAGGTCCCGCTGCTCAACGCCGAGCAGGAGGTCGAGCTCGCCAAGCGGATCGAGGCCGGCCTGTTCGCCGAGGAGAAGCTGAACTCCGGCGACCAGATGGACCCGCGTTTCCGCAACGAGCTGGAGATCATCGCCGAGGACGGCCGCCGGGCCAAGAACCACCTGCTGGAGGCCAACCTCCGCCTGGTGGTCTCGCTGGCCAAGCGGTACACCGGCCGCGGCATGCTCTTCCTGGACCTGATCCAGGAGGGCAACCTGGGCCTGATCCGCGCGGTGGAGAAGTTCGACTACACCAAGGGCTACAAGTTCTCCACGTACGCGACCTGGTGGATCCGGCAGGCGATCACCCGCGCGATGGCCGACCAGGCCCGCACCATCCGCATTCCGGTGCACATGGTCGAGGTCATCAACAAGCTCGCCCGCGTGCAGCGCCAGATGCTCCAGGACCTCGGGCGCGAGCCCACCCCGGAGGAGCTGGCCAAGGAACTCGACATGACCCCGGAGAAGGTCATCGAGGTGCAGAAGTACGGCCGCGAGCCGATCTCCCTGCACACCCCGCTGGGCGAGGACGGCGACAGCGAGTTCGGCGACCTGATCGAGGACTCCGAGGCGGTCGTGCCGGCCGACGCGGTCTCCTTCACCCTGCTCCAGGAGCAGCTGCACTCGGTCCTCGACACGCTCTCCGAGCGCGAGGCCGGCGTGGTCTCGATGCGCTTCGGCCTGACCGACGGCCAGCCGAAGACGCTGGACGAGATCGGCAAGGTCTACGGCGTGACCCGGGAGCGGATCCGGCAGATCGAGTCGAAGACCATGTCCAAGCTGCGCCACCCCTCGCGCTCGCAGGTTCTTCGCGACTACCTGGACTAGGCCACCGGCAAGGAAACCGCCCCGCGACCGAAGGGTCGCGGGGCGGTTTCCTGTCCAACTGTCTAAGCCTGATCCGGGCGGCATTGTCCGGCCTGACGGCACTCGGCCGCGGCCCAGCGCACTGGGCCTCCGGCCTACCGTGTCACTTGGCCTCGGTGAGCTTTTCCGTCTCGTCCTGGATGTCCGCGGCGATGGTACGGAGGCTCTCCTCGTACTTCTTGCCGTGGTGCGCGCAGAACAGGAGCTCTCCACCGGAGTTGAGCGTGACGCGGATGTACGCCTGGGCGCCACAGCGGTCGCAGCGGTCGAGCGCGGTCAGGGGTTCGGCCGTGGGAGTGAGGACTGCGGTCACGTCAGCTCCTTCTTGGTACGTCGGCGGTATTGCTACCCGGATCAACATCAAAGCATCCGGTGACTCCAGGATGCCCCCTCCAGGCGGCACAAATCCGTCACGTTCGCTGTGGGCGTACGCCGAAACGCTCAACATCCGGGGCGCGTCACTGAGGGTTTATATGTTGATTGCGGACTGTATGGCATATCGGACAGCTTGCCGACAGCGGAGTCGGTACCCTTGCGGGTGCGGAGCTGTCCGAGGCAGCCGCTACGCTGGCAGCGGCACGTCCGCGTGCGCAGCGGACGAACGAGCGAGGCGAGAGCCCCAAGAGGGAGGACGATGTGGCCGCGAGTCCCGAGTACACCGCTCGGCACCTGCTGGTGCTGGAGGGTCTTGAGGCGGTACGCAAGCGGCCCGGCATGTACATCGGTTCCACCGACAGCCGCGGCCTGATGCACTGCGTGTGGGAGATCATCGACAACGCGGTGGACGAGGCGCTCGGCGGGCACGGTGACCACATCGAGGTCTACCTGCACGCGGACGGCTCGGTGGCGGTGAACGACCACGCGCGCGGCATCCCGGTGGACGTGGAGCCGAAGACCGGCCTGTCCGGCGTCGAGGTCGTGATGACCAAGCTGCACGCCGGCGGCAAGTTCGGCGGCGGCTCCTACGCGGCCTCCGGCGGCCTGCACGGTGTGGGCGCCTCGGTGGTCAACGCGCTCTCCGCCCGGCTGGACGTGGAGGTGGACCGGGACGGCTCGACGTACTCGATGTCCTTCCGCCGCGGCGTGCCCGGCGTCTTCGACGGGGAGGGCCCCACGGCGGGCTTCGAGCCGCGCAGCGGCCTGGACAAGTCCCGCCGCTCGGCGAAGAAGGCCGATGCCGGGATCACCGGCACCCGGGTCCGCTACTGGGCGGATCGGCAGATCTTCCTCAAGGACGCGCAGATCTCGCTCGAGGAGCTGTACGGCCGGGCCCGGCAGACGGCGTTCCTGGTGCCGGGCCTGACGATCGAGGTGCACGACGAGCGCGGCGAGGAGCCGACCGTCGAGACCTTCCACTACGCCGGCGGCATCTCCGAGTTCTGCGAGTACCTGGCCAAGGACCGGCCGGTGACCGACACGCTGCGGCTGGTCGGCTCGGGAACCTTCACCGAGACGGTGCCGGTGCTCGACGAGTCCGGGCACATGCTGCCCACCGACGTGCTGCGCACGCTCGAGGTGGACGTCGCGATGCGCTGGGGCACCGAGTACGACACGACGGTCAAGAGCTTCGTCAACATCATCATCACGCCCAAGGGCGGCACACACGTCACCGGCTTCGAGCGCGCCCTGGTCAAGACGGTCAACGACCAGTTGCGCGCGGTGAAGCTGCTGCGGGTGAACGACGACCCGGTCACCAAGGACGACATCCTCGAAGGTTTCACGGCCGTCGTCACGGTGCGGCTGGCCGAGCCGCAGTTCGAGGGCCAGACCAAGGAGGTGCTCGGCACCCCCGCGGCCGCCCGGATCGTCACGAACGTGGTCTCCGACCAGCTCAAGGCCTTCCTGACGGCCACCGACAAGAATCGCAAGCCGCAGGCCCGCACGGTGCTCGAGAAGATCGTCGCCGCCGCCAGGACCCGGATCGCCGCGCGCCAGCACAAGGAGACGCAGCGCCGGAAGAACGCGCTGGAGACCTCCGCGCTGCCGGCCAAGCTCGCCGACTGCCGCTCGGACGACGTGGAGCGCTCCGAGCTGTTCATCGTCGAGGGGGACTCGGCGCTTGGCACGGCGAAGCTGGCCAGGGACTCGGAGTTCCAGGCGCTGCTGCCGATCCGCGGCAAGATCCTCAACGTGCAGAAGTCCTCGGTCGCGGACATGCTCAAGAACGCCGAGTGCGCCGCGATCATCCAGGTGCTCGGCGCGGGCACCGGCCGGTCCTTCGATGTGGACGCGGCGCGCTACGGCCGGGTCATCATGATGGCCGACGCGGACGTGGACGGCTCCCACATCCGCACGCTGCTGCTGACGCTGTTCTTCCGCTACATGCGGCCGCTGGTCGAGGCGGGCCGGGTCTTCGCGGCCGTGCCACCGCTGCACCGCGTCGAGGTCATCGGCCAGGGCCGGGCGAAGAACGAGTACATCTACACGTACACCGATCAGGAGATCAAGAACGTCACCGCGGATCTGATCAAGCGCGGCAAGAAGATGAAGGACCCGGTGCAGCGGTACAAGGGCCTCGGCGAGATGGACGCCGACCAGCTCGCCGAGACCACGATGGACCCGCGGCACCGGATGCTGCGCCGGATCACGCTCGCCGACGCCGAGGCCGCCGACCGGGTCTTCGATCTGCTGATGGGCTCGGATGTGGCGCCGCGCAAGGAGTACATCGTGAACTCGGCCGCGCTGCTCGACCGCTCGCGGATCGACGCGTAGGCCGATCGACGCGTAAGGCGTTCGCTACTGCTGGCCTACGTGTACGAGCCCCGACTCGTATGCGTAGACCACAGCGTGGATCCGGTCTCGCAGATGCAGTTTGGCGAGCACGTTGCCGACGTGCGTCTTGACCGTGTGCTCGCTGACCACGAAATCGGCCGCGATCTCAGCGTTCGACAACCCGCGCGCGAGCAGCTTCAGCGTCTCCAGTTCGCGCGTGGTCAGCTGGCCGAGCGCGGGATCCGGGGTCAGCGCGACGGCCGTGCGCTCCGGGCGGCGGGCGAACTGCTCGATCAGCCGCCGGGTGACGCTCGGCGCGAGCAGCGCCGCACCGCCGTGCACGACGCGGACCGCGTGCACGAGGTCGTCCCGGCGCACGTCCTTGAGCAGGAAGCCGCTCGCCCCCGCCTGCAGCGCCGAGTAGACGTAGTCGTCGATGTCGAACGTGGTCAGCATGATGACGCGCGTGCCGCCGCGTGCGCAGATCCGGCGGGCCGCCTCGAGGCCGTCCATCGTCGGCATGCGCACGTCGAGCAGCGCGATGTCCGCGTTGCTCCGCTCGACCGCGGCGAGTGCCTCCGCGCCGTCCGAGGCCTCCGCGACCACGTCGAAGTCCGGCTGGGCGTCCAGGATCATCGCGAACCCCGCGCGGACGAGCTCCTGGTCGTCGGCCACCACCACCCGTATCCCCATATGCCTGAATCCTAGTGTCGGGTGCGCGGGGCGTGCTCTTCCGCTGCCGCCGGAATCCGCACGAGCAGCTGGAATCCGCGTCCGTCGGGGCCAGCCCCGGTGTGCACGGTCCCGCCGCAGGACGTGATCCGTTCCCTGATACCGATCAGGCCCCGGCCGGAGTCCGTCGCGCCCGCGCGCGGGCCGATCCCGTCGTCGGTCATGCGCAACGTCAGCGCCTCCGGCGTCCAGTCCAGGCGCAGCTCGGCACGGTCCGCGCGGGAATGCTTGACCATGTTCGTCAGCGCCTCCTGCGCAGTCCGGTAGACGGCCACCTCGGTGTCCGGCGGCAGTCGGCGCGGGTCGCCGACCACGACCATGCGCACATCGATCCTGGTCGTCCGCACGGTCTCCACCAGCCTGGGCAGTTCGCCGATCTTCGGCTGCGGGCTGAGCGCGAGCGTGTCGTCCTCGCGCAGCACGCCGAGCATCCGGCGCAGCTGGGTCAGCGCGTCCCGGCCGCCGTCGGCGATCGCGTCGAAGGCCGTCTCAGCCTTCTTCGCGTCCTGGTGCAGCACCGCCGCGCCGGCCTCCGCCTGCACGATCATCAGGCTGACGGCGTGCGCCAGGATGTCGTGCATGTCGCGGGCGATCCGGGTCCGCTCCTCGGCCGCCGCCTGCGCCGTGCGTGCCTGGACGGCCAGCTCGGCCTCGTGCACGCGGTCCGCCATCAGCCGCGCGAGGTCCCGCTGCTGCGCGGCCAGCCGCCCGGCGACGAACGCCATCGCGGTGACGAGCGTCGAGACCATCGTGCGGCCGATTCCCTGGTGGGCGACGAAGACGAAGTCGGCCCCGACCGAGCAGGCCGCGGGCAGCCAGAAGCGCCAGCCGTCGCGGTAGTAGGCGACCGTGGCCATCGCGACCAGCAGCATGAACTCGCAGCTGTGGTTCCAGGTGATCGCCAGGTTCGCGAAGACCGAGAGGAGCAGCGTGCCGAGCCCGGTGATCCAGAACACCGCGAACGGCGCCGAGCGCCGCCAGAGCAGCGCGAGCGGCAGCGGCAGGGCCCAGGCCCAGACCCACCAGGACCACGGATGGCCGTTGTACTGCTGAGAGGCCGCCACGCCCCAGAGCACGCCGGCCTCGGCGACCGCGGTGACGAGCAGGTCCACCAGCAGCGCCGGGACGACGCGGTTGGCCCTGGCCACAACCTCCCGCGCGCGTCCGGACAGCGGGATGGGCTGGAAGGTCATGTGCCGATCCTCGCCCAGACCGCGGCGATGAGCCTCCCCCGCGCGGGGGAATTGCCGCGGACCTCGGACGTCAGCAGTCCTTCTCCAGGCTGATCAGCCGCAGCTCGAGCGGGTTGCCGAAGGCCTTGCCACAGGACTCGGGGCGCGGCTCGGCGGCCGGGCTCTCGGCCAGGACTGCCCGGAAACGGTGGCCGCCGGCGTCGAGGATGACCTCGTGGCGACGGCTGGGGCCGTCCGGCACCGGGTCCAGCAGGCGCTCGCCGAGCACGACGACCGCGTCCGCGGCGTACTCCTGCAACTCGGCACGCAGCGCCAACTCGGCCGCCTGCCCCGGCCGTGACCAGGTCGAACGCCCGCGGCACAGCGGTCCGCCACTGCGACCGGCCGCCGCTTCGCGCAGGATCCCGCGCGCGGACGGACCGTCCAGGCGGCCGTAGACGTACCCGGTCGGCAGTACGACGGCCGTCGGTGCGAAGCGGTGGCCACCCAGGTGGTCGGATTCCCAGATCGAGCCGCCGTCCGTCGCCGCGTCCTCGGCCAGCCAGCCGGCCAGCGCCCGTCCGGACAGCGCGCAGCACGTGTCGCGCCTGGCGTTCGTGCAGACCAGCAGCGGCGGACCGCCCTCGTTCACGGGCTTGCCCGGCACGTCGAAGTCCAGGTCGAGCAGCGTGGCCGGGTCGGAGGTGGACCAGGACCACAGCGTGCTCCGGCCCGGCCTCGTGTCCGCCAGGAACACGCGGCGCGGGGCCAGCGGATCGTGCTCCGCGTGGTGCCCGGGCCGCCTGATCAGCGCGATGCGCACGCCGGCCGCCTCCGCCCTGCGGTTGAGCGCGTGCCCGAGCTCGTGCGGGAAGTGCGATTCGGTCAGCGCGCGTCCGCCCCACGGTCCGGGCTGCTCGATCGCCAGCCAGCGGCCCGCGACCGGCGCGGTCCCGGCCAGCGGTTCGCCGAGCCGGGCCGAGGCGGCGCTGCAGGAGGTCGGGGCGGGTCCGGCGGCGTGGCTGAGCGGCATGGTTCCCAGCCTAGGGCGCCCGGCACGTGCGGCGCTGGCGGGAGCCCGGCGAGTGCCCGGGGAGCGCGGGCGAGTGCCCTGTACGCAGTGGCGTTTTGCCGGTTGCGGAGCACAATGAAGGTATCCAACCGTTTTCGGGGGGACCGTCCAGGAGGGCGAGGCGATATGACCTCCTTCAATGTCGATCCCGTGCACCCGGCGCCGTCGCCGAAGACCGCGACCGTCACCGCCGAGATGGACAGCCATGCCGAGCACGCTGAGCGGACCGAGCACGCTGAGCAGACCGGGCACGCCGAGCAGTCCCGGCAGCGTGCGGCCGCCGAGCTCGGCGCCCCGGCCGTGCTCGACCACCGTGTCGTGGCGTTGGAGGCGGGGAGCGGCAGCAGCCCGCTGATCGTGCACACCGTCGACGGCGACCGCCGGATGCTGCCGGTCACGGCCCAGGTGTGGGCGCGTGCCGGGCGGCTGACGGTCGTGGCGGACGACGGATCCGAGCTGAGGATGACCGTGCTCGGCGCCGATGAGTTCGAGGGCCTGAAGCTCGGCGAGCACTGGCCGGTCGGCGAGCCGGACGGCCGGGTCAAGCGCGTGGCCAACGCGGCGATACACGACGTCGGCGAGGTGCTGACGTTCCCCGCATGGCTGGCCCGTACCACGCGGATCAGCGGCCAGCGCAATGCCGCGATGCACGCGCTGGTGCGCAAGCTGCGTAAGGAAAGCCCGGGTACGAGGGTGTTCATCGGCCAGACCTTCGGCTCCGAACACCATCGCCCCGAGCTGGAGCATCCTTACGACCACCGCGGCATCGTCGGCCGCGAGGGCTACCCGACCGAGCTCTGAGTCGCGTCCCCGCGGCCCAGCGACCGCGGCAGGTAGCTGAACAGCAGCCAGTAGAACAGTGCGGCCAGCACGAACCCGACCTCGAAGGTCAGGTCGCCGAGGCTGGGGTGCCGCTTGGCCAGGTAGCCGGCGAAGTCGGTCTGGGCCGAGAACAGCGGGATGGACACGGCCATGGCCGCGGCCATCGCCAGCACGCCCGCGACCGGCTTGTGGCTCTTGCTGAACAGCAGGCCGTCCACGTCCTGGCCGCGGCGCAGCAGCTGGTCGGTGAAGTACACGCCGAGCCACGGACCGATCCAGTACGCGATGACCAGCAGGAAGTTGTTGTACTTCGTGCCCGCGTCGCTCAGTCCGGACCAGGCGAGGAAGAAGCCCGCGACGCCGAAGACCAGCGCCACCAGGGCACGCCGCGCGGTGAGCGGGATCTTGATGCCCAGCGCCATGAACGACATCGCGCCGGAGTAGACGTTCAGCGCGTTGGCGCAGACCGCGCCGATCGCGATGCACACCAGCGTGACGTCGCCGAGCCACGGGGTGATGTGCGTGATGAAGGCCTGCGTCGGGTCCGCGTCCCACAGCCCGTTCGGCACGGTCAGCGTCGCGGCGGCGGTGCCCGCGAGCTCCAGCAGCACGCAGGAGACGAACACGCCGAGGCCCGCCCACAGGCCGACCGCCCTCTTGTTCACGTCCCGCTTCAGGTACCGGGTGTAGTCCGCGGCGTACGGGTTCCAGCCGGCCGCGTAGCCGAAGGTGGCGCCGAGGGTCAGCAGGAAGCCGCCCATGCCGCCGCCCCCGCCGGCCGCGGACGGGTGGCTCTCCGCGAGCAGGATCACCGAGACGGCCGTGAAGACCAGCGCGAGCAGCGGGAACGCGAGGCGCTCGAAGACGTGCACCAGGTTGTGCCCGAAGAACGCGATGGCGATCTGCGCCACCGTGATCAGGAGCAGGCAGGGCACCTCGGCCCAGCCGGTCAGCGCGGAGAGCGCGAGCGTGCCGCTGACCGAGTTCACCGCGAACCAGCCGACGCCCGCGACCAGCGCGTTGATTCCGGCGGGCAGGATGTTTCCGAAGCGGCCGAAGGAGACGCGGGAAAGGATCATCTGCGGCACGCCGTGTTCCGGGCCGCGCGCGGAGAGGGCGGCCATGGCCAGCGAGCCGAGGCCGGTGCCGAGGATGATCGCCAGCGCGGCCTGGGTGAAGGACTCGCCGAAGAACAGCAGCGGCAGCGCGCCGACGAACACCGTCGCGAACTCGAAGTTGGGGGAGGTCCAGGTCCAGAACAGGTTGAGCGGGCGGCCGTGCCGTTCGTCGAGCGGGATGAACTCGGCTCCGCCCGGCTCGACGGCGGCAACCTTGGTACCGTAATCGCCCTCGCGTACCTCGGGTATGTGCGCCGCCTGTGCCTCGGTGCTGGTCATGCCGGGGTCCTCCGCGATCTCTGGGTGGGCAGTCAAGGTGGACGGTAAGGGCCGGTTGTTAACGTTGTATTTCCCGGTTATCTCACTGTGGTATCGCTGGCAGCGCTGACACCGGCCCTCATGTTCGTGCCCTGACGGATCAGCCGCAGCTCGGGTCCGTGGTGGCCACGTACGTCTGGCCGTCATTGAAGTCGCCCGTGATGACGCTGTCCAGGGTGTCGAGCACCTGCTGGTTGCGCGGCCCGAAGGCGTCGAGGATCACGCCGAGCTCGCGGTTCTCGTTCAGCGAGGTGTTCGAGATGTTGATCGAGCCGACCTCGGCCCGCTCGTCCCACTGTCCGTAGTCGGCCACGAACACCTTGGCGTGCGAGTAGAGGGTGTCCGTGCTCGTGTTGTTCAGGCTGATCTGCACGCCCGCGGCCAGCAGTTGGTTCAGGTACGGGTACAGGTCGCACTCCTCGATGATGGCCAGCTTCACCTGCACGCCGCGCTGGGCCGCCGCGATCAGGGCATTGATCACGTCGGTGTCGTACATCTCCTCCTGCTCGACCAGCAGCGTGCGGTGCGCGCCGTTGATCACGTCCAGGATCCGGTCCTCGGAGGTGGTCGGCGACCACACCAGGTCGCCGCTGCCCGCGCTCGGCGTGACCGCCTGGTCCGCGAAGTCCGCGTCGAAGGTCTGCCCGATCGCGCGCACGTCCAGCGGGTTCGCGTCGAACAGCGCGTAGTCCCGGTCCGAGTTGTAGTAGTACGAGTCCAGGTTGCCGGTCATGACGAGCGACTCGCGGTCGTCCACCGTGAGGGTCTTCTGGTGGGTGAAGTAGTAGGCCGGGTTCGACCAGACCACGTTCACGCCGCCCGCCTTGAGCTTGTCGTAGCCCGGCTGGTAGTACTTGCTGCCCGGTCCGACCCGGCCGTCCAGGATCACCCGCACATCCACGCCGCGCTGCACGGCCGCGATCAGGTCGGCCTCCATCGTCGTGTCGTCGAGCTCGTACATGGTCAGGTCGATGCTCCGCTTCGCCGAGTTCACGAAGTCGTAGATCGGCTGGTGCGAGCCCGGGAAGACGAGCAGCGTGTGGTTCGCGAACTCGCCCGGCCCGCCCGGTCCGCAGTCCGCGGCCACCTCGGCCTGAGCCGCCGACGTGCCGAGCGCCACGGTCAGAATCCCGGCGACCGCGGTGGCAGCCAGCGTGTGCTTGCGACGCATGATGACCCTCCTGAGTCTTCGGGCCGCCTTGGCCCGAACAGATCAGGACATCAGGGTTTGACGATACGAGGCCACCAAGGGTCGGTAAACAGTTGTCGACGGGGGAGGGCGGGGTCCGGACGCCCTGCCGCTACTCCGCTACTCCCCGCGCGCGCAGCGCACGGGCGAGGTCGTCGCGGGCCTCGGAGACCAGGCGGCGGAGGGCTGGGGCGTGCCGGCCGGCGAGCCAGGTGTCGGCCAGGGTGAGCGTGTGCTCGTCGACGAGGAGCTCGGGGAACGCGCCGGACACGATGGTTGAGGCGTTCTCGATGGTTCGCTCGTGCCAGATCTGGTCCAGGGATTCGAAGTACGGCTCGGCGTACTGGGTGAGCAGCTCTGCCTGGCCGGGCTGGTTGAAGCCGTTGAGCAGCGCGCGCAGGAGGTCCTTGGGCTGGTCGCCGGGGGCCATGATGGTGTGCCAGACCTCGGACTTGGCCCGCGGCAGCGGACGTGCGGCCAGGCAGCCGGCGTGGTTGCGGTGGCCTGAGGCGGTCTGGTCGCGGGACAACTCGGCGTCGATGCGCGCCTGGTCCGCCGCGCCCGCACTCGCGAGTCCGAGCAGGAGGTCCCAGCGCAGGTCGGCGTCCACGGTCAGGCCCTCGAGCTCGGCCGTGCCGTCGAGCAGCGCGGCCAGGTGGTCGAGATCCACGGGGCGGTGGGCCGCCTTCGCGTAGAACCGGGCCCAGGCCAGCTGCTTGTCGGACGCGGGGGCCGCCGCGCGCAGCTCACGCTTGGCCATCGTGCCCACGGATTCGAGCGCGGCGGCCCGGTTCTCGTCGCCCAGGTAGAAGGCGAGTACGAATTCCGCCTGTCCGAGGACGTTGTCGAGCACGCCCACCTCGGATTCGGACGCCGCGTGGCGGTTCACGAAGTCCAGGAAGCGCCGGCCGGGCAGCACGCCGTCGCGCGTCATGTTCCACAACGAGGACCAGATCAGCGAACGCGGCATCGGATCGGTGAACGTGGACAGGTGCTCGTACGCGAAGTCGAGCTGGCTCGCGTTGAGCACGACCTTGCAGTAGGACAGATCGTCGTCGTTCACGAGCACGAACGCGGCCGTGTCGATGTCCTCGGGGACCGCCGCGCTTTCGCCCTCCAGGTCCAGCTCGGCCCGGGTGACCCGCGCCACGCCCGCGTCGCCCAGTTCGTACGCGCCGACCGCGATCCGGTGCGGGCGCAGGGTCCCGTCCTGGTGAACGGCTCCGTCGGAGAGGGTCAGGCTATTGACGCCGCTGGTCTCCAGCCAGGCCTTGGACCAGGCGGACAGGTCGCGCCCGGAGGTCTCCTCCAGCGCGCTCAGCAGGTCGGCGAGCGTCGTGTTGCCGAACGCGTGCCGCTGGAAGTAGCTCCGCGAGCCCTCCAGGAACGCGTCCTCGCCGACGTACGCCACGAGCTGCTTGAGCACCGAAGCGCCCTTCGCGTACGTGATGCCGTCGAAGTTGAGCTTGGCGTCTTCGAGGTCGTTGATGGTCGCCACGATCGGGTGCGTGGACGGCAGCTGATCCTGGCGGTACGCCCAGGCCTTGCGGCGGTTGGCGAAGGAGACCCAGGCGTTGCGCCAGCGTGTCGCGCCGACCGAGCCGTACGAGCCCATGAAGTCGGCGAAGGACTCCTTGAGCCACAGGTCGTCCCACCAGCGCATCGTCACGAGGTCGCCGAACCACATGTGCGCCATCTCGTGCAGGATCACGTTGGCGCGCGACTCGTACGCCTGGTCGGTCTGCTTGGACCGGAAGACGAAGTTCTCGGTGAACGTCACGCAGCCCGGGTTCTCCATCGCACCGAGGTTGTATTCGGGCACGAAGGCCTGGTCGTACTTGCCGAACGGGTACGGGTAGTCGAACCTCTCGTGGAAGAAGTCGAGGCCGCGCTTGGTGACGTCGAAGATCGCGTCGGCGTCGAAGTGGTCGGCGAGCGAGGCGCGGCACAGCGTGTTGAGCGGGATCTCCAGCGTCGTCCCGTCGGCCAGCTCGCGGGTGTAGTGATCGCTCGCGACGTGGTAGGGCCCTGCGACGACGGCGGTGATGTAGGTCGAGATGCGCCGCGTGGGCAGGAAGGTCCAGTGCGCCACGCCGTCCACGACCGGCGCGCGCTTTGCGGGCGCCGAGTTGCTCGCGATGTACCAGCCGGCCGGAGCCTTCACGTCGAAGGTGAAGGAGGCCTTGAGGTCGGGCTGCTCGAAATTCGCGTAGAGCCGGCGTGCGTCGGCGGGCTCGAACTGCGTGTAGAGGTACACGCGGCCGTCGGCGGGATCGGCGAAGCGGTGCAGCCCCTCGCCGGTGCGGCTGTAGGCGCAGTCCGCCACGACGGTGACCTGGTTCTCCGCCCCCAGCCCGGTCAGCTGGATCCGGCTGTCCGCGAACACCTCGCTCGGATCCAGCTCCTTCCCGTTCAGCGTCACGGCCCGGACCGACGGCGCGATCAGGTCGAGGAACGTGGACGCCTCCGGCTCGGCGCAGGAGAACTCGATCGTGCTGGTGGAGCCGAAGGTCCGCGCCCGCGGATCGTTGGCGTTGCCCAGATCGAGCGAGACCCGGTAGGAGGAGACGTGCACCAGCTCCGCGCGGCGAGCCGCTTCGTCCCTGGTCAAGTTCTTGCCTGGCATCTGGTTCCTAGGCTCCTTCGCCTGCGAGGAGAGCGTTCCGGCCCATCCTGCCACGCGCCTGTCGGCGGTGGTTGTCGGTGGTCGTCATTAACGTGGAGGCATGGAAGAGTCCCGAACCCGTACCGAGGCGCCGCTGGAGGCCACCGACGAGCGCGTGCTGCTCACCGGCTTCCTCGATTTTCAGCGGGACACGCTGGACTGGAAGTGCAGCCGCCTCGCCGACGGGCAGCTGCGGACCCACGCGGTGCCTTCGTCCAACGCCACCCTGCTCGGCCTGCTGCGTCACCTCGCCCTCGTCGAGCGGTTCTGGTTCCGCGAGGTGTGGGCGGGCGAGCGGTTCGAGGCGGAGATGTACGCCCGAACGGATGATCCCGACGAGGAGTGGAACGATCTCGACTCCGACACCGGCGTCGCCGCGTACGAGCGCTGGCGTGCCGAGATCGTGAGCTCTCGGGCCGTCGTCGCGGGCACCGAAGATCTCGGCGCCGTCTTCACCCGGGCCGATACGGGGGAGCGCGTCTCGGCCCGGTGGATCCTGATCCACATGGTCGAGGAGTACGCGCGGCACAACGGCCACGCCGACCTGCTGCGCGAGTCCGTCGACGGCGAGGTCGGCGAATAGTCCTATCTCTCGCGGCTATACGGCGCCGCGTGATCCCGGCACAGGTAAAGAGCCAGCCCCTCCGGCGTCGTCACCCGCGTCAGCCCGCCCCACTGCTTGACCGGGTCGACCTCCATGAGCCACTTCTCCAGCACGCGGAAGCCCGCCTCGTTCGTGGCGCGGGCACTGGGCCCGTCCTGGCGCGGATCCAGCGCCGGATTCTCGCCGGGCGACTCCACCTCGGGGATCTGCTCGACGAGCTTCGCCATCGCCTCGACGTCCGACTTGAGATGGTCGGTGAGGTGCCGGCGTTGCGCTTCGTCCTCGCCCCACGACATGGCCACGCCTCCCCGAAACCATAGTGGCCCACCGGTTGCCGGCGGGCCACTGGGAAATGCGAATTCTTACTTACCTGCTTGCTTGGGTGCTCTGAGCCTGACGCCCGACGCACTACGCCTTGCGGCGCGAGATCTTGTTGCCGAGCCAGACCAGCGGGTCGTACTTCCGGTCGACGACGCGCTCCTTCATCGGGATCAGCGCGTTGTCGGTGATCTTGATGTGCTCGGGGCACACCTCGGTGCAGCACTTCGTGATGTTGCACAAGCCGAGGCCGTGGTCCTCCTGCGCCTCGTCGCGCCGCTCGCGCGAGTCCAGCGGGTGCATGTCGAGCTCGGCGACGCGCATGAGGAACCGGGGGCCGGCGAAGTGCTCCTTGTTGTCCTCGTGGTCGCGCACCGCGTGGCAGGTGTTCTGGCACAGGAAGCACTCGATGCACTTCCGGAACTCCTGCGAGCGCTCGACGTCCACCTGCTGCATGCGGTACTCGCCGGGCTTGAGGCCCTCGGGCGGCTCGAAGGAGGCCACCTCGCGGGCCTTCGTGTAGTTGAACGACACGTCCGTCACCAGGTCGCGGATCACCGGGAAGGTGCGCAGCGGGGTGACGGTGATCGTCTCCTCCTCGGTGAACGTGGACATCCGGGTCATGCACATCAGCCGGGGCACGCCGTTCACCTCGGCCGAGCAGGAACCGCACTTGCCCGCCTTGCAGTTCCAGCGAACCGCCATGTCAGGGGCCTGCGTCGCCTGGAGCCGGTGGATGATGTCGAGGACGACCTCGCCCTCGTTGACCTCGACGTCGTAGTCCGCCAGGTCGCCCTTGCCCGCGTCGCCGCGCCAGACCTTGAACTTGCCCTTGTAGCTCACTTGGCACCCTCCAGGCCTTCGAGCTCCTCGTCGGTCATGTACTTCTGCAGCTCCGAGAGCTCGAACAGTTCGAGCAGATCCTTGCGGATCGTCGGGACCGGCTTGCGGTCGAGCTTCGCCAGGCCCTTGTCGTCCAGCGAGCACACGAGGTTGATCTTGCGCCACTCGGCGGACATCGCCGGGTAGTCCTCGCGGGTGTGCCCGCCGCGCGACTCCTGCCGCTCCAGCGCCGCCTTGGCCACGCAGTCGGCGACCAGCAGCATGTTGCGAAGGTCCACGGACAGGTGCCAGCCGGGGTTGAACGTGCGGCTGCCCGGGGCGGACAGGATCTCGCGGCGCTCGCGGAACTCGCCGAGCTTCTCGATCGCCGACTCGACCTCCTGCTCGCGGCGGATGATGCCGACGAGGTCGTTCATCGTCTGCTGCAGCTCCGCGTGCACGGTGTACGGGTTCTCGCCGCCCTCGTGCGCCAGCGGGGCCAGCGCCTCGGCGCGGGAGGTCTGCACGTCCTCGTCGGAGATCTCGGGACGGGCGTCCGCGGCGAGCGAGTCCACGTACCGCGCCGCGCCGAGTCCCGCGCGGCGGCCGAAGACCAGCAGGTCGGACAGCGAGTTGCCGCCGAGGCGGTTCGAGCCGTGCATGCCGCCCGCGACCTCGCCGGCCGCGAACAGGCCGGGCACGATCGACGCGGCGGTGTCCGGGTCGACCTCGACGCCGCCCATCACGTAGTGGCAGGTCGGGCCGACTTCCATCGGCTCCGCGGTGATGTCCACGTCCGCCAGCTCCTTGAACTGGTGGTACATGGACGGCAGCCGCTTGCGGACCTCCTCGGCCGGCAGCCGGGACGCGATGTCCAGGAACACGCCGCCGTGCGGCGTGCCCCGGCCCGCCTTCACCTCGGAGTTGATGGAGCGGGCGACCTCGTCGCGCGGCAGCAGTTCCGGGGGACGCCGGTTGTTGTCCGCGTCCGTGTACCAGCGGTCCGCCTCCTCCTCCGTCTCCGCGTACTGCTTCCGGAAGACGTCGGGGACGTAGTCGAACATGAAGCGCTTGCCCTCGGAGTTGCGCAGCACCCCGCCGTCGCCGCGCACCGACTCGGTGACCAGGATGCCCTTGACCGAGGGCGGCCAGACCATGCCGGTCGGGTGGAACTGGATGCACTCCATGTTGATCAGCGTCGCGCCGGCCAGCAGCGCCAGCGCGTGACCGTCGCCGGTGTACTCCCAGGAGTTCGAGGTCACCTTGAAGGTCTTGCCGATGCCGCCGGTCGCCAGGACCACGGCGGGCGCCTTGAACAGCACGAACTGGCCGTCCTCGCGCCGGTAGCCGAACGCGCCGGCGATCCGGTCGCCGTCCTTGAGCAGCCGGGTGACGGTGTGCTCGGCGAAAACCTTGATCCGGGCGTCGTAGTCGCCGTGCTCCTTCAGGTCCTTCTGCTGGAAGGACACCACCGCCTGCTGCAGGGTCCTGATCAGCTCCAGGCCGGTCCGGTCGCCCACGTGCGCGAGCCGCGGGTACTCGTGCCCGCCGAAGTTGCGCTGGGAGATCTTGCCGTCCTTGGTGCGGTCGAACAGCGCGCCCCACTCCTCGAGCTCCCAGACGCGGTCCGGGGCCTCCTTGGCGTGAAGTTCGGCCATCCGCGGGTTGTTCAGGAACTTCCCGCCGCGCATGGTGTCGCGGAAGTGCACCATCCAGTTGTCGTGCGCGTTGACGTTGCCCATCGCCGCCGCGGCGCCGCCCTCGGCCATGACCGTGTGCGCCTTGCCGAACAGCGACTTGCAGATGATCGCGACCGACTTGCCGTTCGCCCGCGCCTCGATCGCGGCACGCAGTCCCGCGCCGCCGGCGCCGATCACGACGACGTCGTACTCGTAGGTGAGAATCTCAGTGGCCATATCCCTTACGACCCTCCTAGAAGAACTTCGGGTCGGAGAACACGCCCGAGGACACCAGCCACACGTACAGGTCGGTCAGCGCGACGCCGAACAGCGACGCCCAGGCGAGCTGCATGTGCCGGGTGTTGAGCTTCGAGACGATCGTCCAGGCCTTGTAGCGCACCGGGTGCTTGGAGAAGTGCTTGAGCCGGCCGCCCATGATGTGCCTGCAGCTGTGGCAGGACGCCGTGTACGCCCACAGCAGGCCCGCGTTCGTCAGCAGCACGAGCGTGCCGAGGCCCATGTGGCCCCACTCGCCCTGGGCGTTGCGGAAGCCGAGGATCGCGTCCCAGGTCAGGATGATGTTGAAGAGGGAGGCGGCGACGAAGAAGTACCGGTGCGAGTTCTGCAGCAGCAGCGGGAAGCGCGTCTCGCCGGAGTACTTGCCGTGCGGCTCGGCGACCGCGCAGGCCGGCGGGGACTGCCAGAACGCCCGGTAGTAGGCCTTCCGGTAGTAGTAGCACGTCATCCGGAAGCCCAGCGGGAAGATCAGGATCAGCAGCGCGGGGGACAGGCCCCACCACGAGCCGATGAAATGCACCTCGCCGGCGCCCGGCATCGGCGTGCAGTTGGTGGAGATGCACGGCGAGTAGAACGGGGAGACGTACGGGGAGGAGAAGTAGTACTCGTTCTGGAACGCGCGGAACGTCGCGTACGCGATGAACGCGAGGAAGATGACGAACGTCACCAGCGGCGCGACCCAGTAGCGGTCGGTGCGCAGCGTGGGCTGCTCGATCTCCGCTCTCGACCGCGCGGGCGGTGTCGATTTCGATACGGTACCGGTGCTCATGCTTGTGGAAGCTCCTGCAGCTGTGAAGGAGCCGGGCGGCTATGTGTCGTCGGCGCACTGCACTCTAGTGGAGTGATCTTCAGATCCAAACGGGATCATCACTCGCGGTAGTGGCGGGTGACCAACATCACATGTCGAACCGGCTCCTCGGATCTTGGAAAACGGCAGCTAGCGGCGGGGTACGGCCCACGGATCGTCGAGCGTGTCGAGCGCGGTCGGATCAGTGGGTTGAGGCGAATCCATCGGGCGCTCCCGATGGACGGCGGAGATCCCCAGGCGCTCGCGGACGATCGCGATCCGCGCGTACCAGGGGGCGAAGGCGTGCGCCTCGCGCAGGGTGCGCGCGGCGATGTCCACCCGGCCGGCGGCGGCCTCGATCCTGGCTCGGGTGCAGAGCGCGTCGGCGACCTCCAGGGGGGTGCTCACGCCCGCGAGGAAGCGTTCCATGCAGCCGCGGGCGTTCGGCAGGTTCCCGGTCTCCAGCCGGAAGAGCGCGAGCATCGCGGCGAATCCGTCACTGTCGGCGACGTGCGTCTGCTGACGCAGGTACGCACCCGTCAGCAGCACGGCCTGCTCGGTGGTTTCCGGACGCGCCTCGGCGACGAGCAGTGCCAGGTGGACCAACTCCAGATCGGCCAGCAGACGCTTGCTCTCGTCGAAGTCCGCGACGACCGAGACGGCCTCGTCGTATTCGCCGCGGGCCGAGAGCAGCGCCTCGGCGACGAGTTTGGATCCGTCCACCGGCCATTGATTCGCGTGCACCGTCGGCAGCAGCGCCTCGGCGGTGGCGAAGTCACCGTAGAACACGGCGTCATAACAGTGCGCGAAGACGGGGAAGCGCGGCTCGGACAGCTCCGCGTCGAGCTTCGGCGTCGTCCTGCGCACGGCCCGCATGATGACCCGTCGGCGGGTGTACTTCTCCTTCGCGAGCGCGCGAATCAGCACGCAGACGAGCACGAACGCCAGCGCCGCGAGCGTGGTCCAGCCGGGTGCGAAGGCGGCGAGGACGGCGACGAGGAGCAGCGGCGAGACCAGGCCCGAGCTGATCAGCAGGCGCTTGTCCCGCGCGTAGCGCTCCTGCCGCGGCAGGTATTTCGCCTGGAAGCGGATCGGGAGCATGCGGATCTCGGTGACGCGGCGGGGGCCTGGCAGCCGTCGCAGCACGGGACCGAAACCCCACTCGACGCTCGTCACCCGCGCGCCGAGGCCGCGGGCCAGCAGGAGTTCGAGCAGCGGATCGAGCAGCAATATCGCGAACCCCAGCGCCAGGCCGAGGTAGGTCTCCGGTATCCAGCCCGCTCCCGCCATGCGCCGCCTTCCCCGCGTGTTCGCCATTCGTCCCTGCGAAGGCGGCCTCATGTTATGTGCGCCGGGTACCCCGAGGAAGGACACGCGGTCGGCGTGTCCCGGATTTTGCCCGTACCATGGACAAAGTGCCTGTGCTGTGTCTTAGCGGCGCAGCGCAGGGGGCAATGGAGCCCCGGCCGCGAGGCACCTCCCCCTTTTCCAGCAGTCTCCCGACTCGAAAGCGACGCTACCGGCATGCCTACGCGTAACGACATCCGCAACGTGGCCATCGTGGCGCACGTCGACCACGGCAAGACCACGCTGGTCGACGCGATGCTCAAGCAGTCCGGCGCGTTCCGCGAGAACCAGCACGTGGACGACCGCGTGATGGACTCGAACGACCTGGAGCGGGAGAAGGGCATCACGATCCTCGCCAAGAACACGGCGGTGCACTTCCGCGACCCCGAGCACGGCACCGACACCGTCATCAACATCATCGACACGCCGGGCCACGCCGACTTCGGCGGCGAGGTCGAGCGCGGCCTGTCCATGGTGGACGGCGTGGTGCTGCTGGTGGACGCCTCGGAGGGCCCGCTGCCGCAGACCCGGTTCGTGCTGCGCAAGGCGCTGACCGCGAAGATGCCGGTCATTCTGGTCATCAACAAGACCGACCGGCCGGACGCGCGGATCGCCGAGGTCATCGACGAGACCTACGAGCTGTTCATGGACCTCGACGCGACCGCGGACCAGATCGACTTCCCGATCGTGTACGCCTCCGGCCGGGACGGCAAGGCCTCGCTGGAGAAGCCGGAGAACGGCTCCTCCCCGGACAGCTCGGACCTGCTGCCGCTGTTCGACACGATCCTGAGCACCATCCCGGCGCCCACCTACGCCGAGGGCGCCCCGCTGCAGGCGCACGTGACGAACCTGGACGCCTCCCCCTTCCTCGGCCGGATCGCGCTGTGCCGGGTCATGCAGGGCGAGATCCGCAAGGGCCAGCAGGTGGCCTGGATCAAGCGGGACGGCACCGTCGAGCGGGTGAAGATCACCGAGCTGCTGATGACCGACGCGCTGGAGCGCAAGCCCGCCGAGCTGGCAGGGCCCGGCGACATCTGCGCGATCGCCGGCATCCCGGAGATCATGATCGGCGAGACGCTGGCCGACCCCGAGGACCCGCGGCCGCTGCCGCTGATCCACGTCGACGACCCGGCGATCTCGATGACCATCGGCACCAACACCTCGCCGCTGGTCGGTCGGGAGAAGGGCTCGAAGGTCACCGCGCGGATGGTCAAGGACCGGCTCGAGAAGGAGATCGTCGGCAACGTCTCCATCAAGGTGCTGCCGACCGAGCGCCCGGACACCTGGGAGGTGCAGGGCCGCGGCGAGCTGGCGCTGGCCATCCTGGTCGAGCAGATGCGCCGCGAGGGCTACGAGCTGACCGTCGGCAAGCCGCAGGTGGTCAAGAAGGAGATCGACGGCAAGACGCACGAGCCGGTCGAGCGGCTCACCGTGGACTGCCCGGAGGAGTACCTGGGCGTCATCACCCAGCTGCTCGCGGTCCGCAAGGGACGGATGGAGTCGATGTCCAACCACGGCACCGGCTGGATCCGGATGGAGTTCCTGGTCCCCTCGCGCGGCCTGATCGGCTTCCGCACCGAGTTCCTCACCGACACCCGCGGCACCGGCATCGCCAACACCAACTTCGAGGGCTACGAGCCGTGGTACGGCGAGCTGCGCACCCGCGCCTCCGGCTCGCTGGTCGCGGACCGGGCCGGCGCGGTGACCCCGTTCGCGATGACGAACCTGCAGGAGCGCGGCACGCTGTTCGTCGAGCCGACCACCGAGGTGTACGAGGGCATGATCGTCGGCGAGAACTCGCGCGCCGACGACATGGACGTCAACATCACCAAGGAGAAGAAGCTCACGAACATGCGCTCCTCCAACGCGGACGTCACCGAGACGCTGATCCCGCCGCGCAAGCTCTCGCTGGAGCTGGCGCTGGAGTTCTGCCGCGAGGACGAGTGCGTGGAGATCACCCCGCAGAACGTGCGCATCCGCAAGGTCGTGCTGGACGCGTCGACCCGCGGGCGTTCCGCGGCCCGCGCCAAGCACGGCAACTGAAGCGCGACCGCGACTGATTCGCGACAACTGACACGTAACGGCGTCGGCCCCCGATCGGAAGGTTCCGTTCGGGGCCGACG
>NZ_DASZKT010000223.1:0-7360 GCF_035552695.1 Actinospica sp. | reverse complement strand
CGTCCAAGACGTGACGGGCGATGTCATCGAGCGCTAGCTCGTCTCCTTCGGCGGCTCGCCACGCACCCGTCGAGCGAAATCGAGGTCCAGCGGAGCGGCTCATTAGCGGCATGGCAGGTTAGTCGGCCGGCCTTTCGTGGGTAGAACCGTTGCCGCTGCCGGGTAACGGCGCGTTCATCTTTAGAGGAGGTAGTAAATGAGGGTCCCAGTTGCTCCCCGCCGACGGCTGGCGGCAGCATTGACGATCTCGGCAGCCGCACTTGCCGCGAGTGTCGTCACGGTCCCTGCTGCGTACGCAGCCGGTAACGGCCGCGGCGCCGCCGCCAGGCAACAGGCATACAGGCAAGCAGTCAAGGCGCACGGCGGCCAGCCGACGGCAACCCACACGCCGGACGACGGTGATCTGGCGGACATGCAGGCGGCGTACAGCCTCGAGCGCTCCGCGCCGGCCGCGACCGTCTCGGCCGAGGCGTTGATCGCCGGGCGCGCGGCAGCCGCCGCGCTACCGACGTTCGGCGGGGCATGGGCGGAGCAGACCAACAAGACCTACAACGCCAATCCGCCGGACTACACCGACCCGTTCTGGTCGAACATCGGTTCCGGGTTCGGGATCGTCGCCGGGCGCACGACCGCACTGACGACGACTCTGGCGGGGAGCTGGCTGGCCGGGACCGCGGACGGCGGCGTCTGGCGCTCGACCGACCAGGGCGCGACCTGGAGCCCCGTGTTCGACAGCCAGAGCTCGCTCTCGATCGGCGCGCTGGCAGTCGCACCCGACGGGTCGGTCTGGGTCGGCACCGGCGAGGCCAACACCAGCCAAGACTCGTACGCAGGCACCGGCATCTACCGCTCGACCGACGACGGTCAGACATGGACTGCGGTGACCAGTGCGGACGGCTCCAACCCAATCGTCTCCCGCACCGTCTTCCGGATCGCGTTCGACGGCGGCGCGGCGCTGGCCGCCACCAACGATGGTCTGTGGCGCTACAGCGGCGGCAGCTGGACCGAGGTGTTCACCAATGCCCCGGCCACGGACCCGACGCCCTACTACGACAACCAGATCACCGACGTGGCGGTGAACCCGGTCGACCCGAGCAAGGTCGTCACCGTCGTCGGCTGGCGTGGCCCGCTCACGGCCGACAGCAACAACGGCTTCGCGGTCTCGACCGACGGCGGCCAGACGTTCAACCGAATCACGCCGAGCGGCGACATCGACGCGACTGACATCGGCCGTACGACGTTCGCGTACAGCGCCGACGGCAGCCGCCTGTACGCCGTGATCGAGTCGCCGGCCGCTGAGGCGGCCGGGAAGGAGAGCGTCCTGCAGGGCATCTTCGTGTCGGCCAACGGTGATCCCGCCGGCCCGTGGACGAAGATCGCCGATGAGGCGAAGCTCGCGGCGTCGGGCTCGGCGCTGGCGGTCGGATCCGGGTACGGAGTCGGCGTCCAGGCCTGGTACAACCAGGATCTCGCGGTCGATCCGGCCAACCCCAATCACGTCTATGCGGGACTCGAGGAGGTGTTCGAGTCAAGCGACGGCGGCGCCACCTGGGACACCGCCAGCCCGTACTGGAACTACGGCCTGGCGTGCAATCCCAATTGCCCAAACGTGACGCACCCCGACCAGCACGCGATGATGATCGCGGACAGCAAGATCGTGATCGGTAACGACGGCGGCGTCTACAGCCGCCCGCTCACCGACACGGGGTACGGGGACTGGAGCGATCTCAACGCGACGCTCCACAACCTGCAGTACTACTACGCGCAGGCGGGCAACGACCCAGCCGGCGGCACCGCGATCTGGGGCGGCCTACAGGACAACGGCACGGCGCTCGTCGATCCCAACCGGGCGCAGATGGTCGAGCCGGCCGGCGGTGACGGGTTCGACGTTATCGTCGACCCGGCCAACGCCAACCGGATGGTCGGCGAGTACACCGACCTGACGATGTACTCCAGCACCGACGGCGGCCACACCTTCAACTCGTTCGTGAGCCCGTCGTGCATTGCGCAGGAGACCGTCGGCGAGACGCCGCGCAAGGACTGCGATCCGGGGGCGCGCTTCGTCGCGCCGTTCGTCGCCGACCAGGCCAACGTCAACACCTGGGTCGCCGGTGGACAGTACGTCTGGGTTTCGACGATCGGCTGGAAGACCAAGTGCCTGACCAAGGGCGGCTGCACCTGGGCGAAGGTGTTCAACACCGGCGCCGGGAACGCGGTCACGGCGCTGTCCGCAGCCAACGGCACGATCTGGGCCGCGTGGGTCGGCGGCGGCGGCAACCCGGGACCGGCGTTCAGCTCGGGGATTGCCACCAACGCCGGCGGCAAGTGGCACCAGGTCTCGACCGCGGGTCTGCCGAACCGGTTCATCGCCGGGATCACGGTCGATAAGGCCAACCCCAATCACGCGATCGCGGTGTTCAACGGCTACAGCCGCCGCTGGATCCCGGGTGGCGGCAGCGGCCACGTGTTCGAGACGGTCGACGGTGGCAAGAGCTGGACCGACATCTCCGGCAACCTGCCCGACCTCCCCGGGGACGCGCTGGTGATGGCCGCGGGCAACCGACTTGTGCTCGCGACCGATTCCGGCGTGTTCACCGCGCTCGACGGCGCCGGCACCGGCACCAGCTGGTCGACCCTCGGCACCGGCCTGCCGAACGAGTCGGTCAACGACATCGAGCCCGGGCCCGACGGCTCGAGCGTCTATGCCGCGACGCACGGGCGTGGGGTCTGGAGCATCACCCCCTAACGGAGCCCGGCTGGATGGCGGCGGCTGGTCAACGTGACCGGCCGCCGCCAGCCCGCCAGCCGCTTCAGTGAGGCGTGCGCCCCGCGGCGGCGTACGCGGAGCGGATCGACGAGTCCGAAGGCTGACGCCCTCTGCCAGACGGCGGCGGGTGCAACAGTTCGGCGGTCACGACTTCGGACTCCCCCATGGCGGCGTCGTCTCCGGGCGTCAGGGACTTCGCCCCGAGACGAACCGATCGTCCCCCTCCACCGCCGACCATTCGGGGCGCCGTAATCGCGTCGTCACCATCCCCGGAACATCGGGCCCCCGGCCCGATCTCTCCGCCACCCATCAAATCGCCAGTCAGACCGTTACCCATTGACAGAGCGAGAGCAATCGCCGGCCCAACCGGACCTGCTTCCGTGCCAGGGCGGGCCTCAAGGCCCACTGATCGCCCGCCCCGCAACGCGCGGGAGCGCGCACGCGGCGCCGGCCAGGTCTGAGGGGCCAGAGCGGTCGGTCATCGACAGCGTCCCCTTGGGAACGCCCGGCCGGCAGCGGTCGCTCAAGCGTGGACCGCCGCTTCAGCGCATCGGACCAGGGAAGCGGCGGCGAACGTCACCGTGAACACGGGCGCCGCTTGGGAACGGTTGCTGCGGCGCAGCACTCATCCATGACCGCTGTAGCGCCCGAAATCGGAAGGTTCCCTGCGCTCGCATTCGTGCGCCGCAGGACCGGCCGCCGGACTTGTCCTTGGCGACGAACTCGCTATTGGGGAGGACCGAGTGCCGTGGATGAATCGGGCTGTTGACCTGCTTTGGCTCTGCCGTCAGCGCGACCACACTGTCTCGGATCGTTCCCCGCCAAAGACTCTGCGCGACGGTGTGTGAGCTCCCGTTGCTTCTGCCTCGGCGCTGGCAACGTCGTGGACTGGCACGGTCGCGCGCGGCCCCTACACCGCCAGCGCCGCGCCGTACACCAGCGGTCGGACAATCGGCGGCATCCCGCGCCAGCGTTCCTGCCGGATCCCGGACGTCTCAAATCCGGCTTCGTCCAGCAGGCGCAGCGTGTCCTGATTGCAACGGCAGCCGTAGGCGAAGGCGCGCCAGGGCCGATGGAGGCGGCGCTGCCAGCGCTCGAGCGCAGACCCCTTGTCGGCCCGGACATGCTCGATGAAGAGCAACCTGCCCCCATCGACGAGCACGCGGCGTGCCTGCTGCAACGCGGCAGCTGGATCGGCGACCGTGCACAACGCCAGCGTGACGACGACGTTGTCGAACGATGAATCGTCGAAGGGCAGGTGCTCGGCGAACGCGGTCAGCACACGCGCGGGGACCTGCGCGGCCTTGGCGCGGCGCTGGAGGCGCTGGGACATAGCCGGCTCTGGCTCGGTCAGCACGAGTTCGCGTAGTCCCTCCCCGTAGTGGGGGATGTTCAGCCCAGTGCCCGCACCGACTTCGAGCACGCGACCGCCCGCCCAGCCGACGACCTCCCGGCGCAGGTCGGCCATGACCCTGTGCTCTCCGAGCCACAGGAACGGGTCGTACACCAGCGGGACACACCGCGCCCCATAGAGCTTGACCAGCCCATTGAGCTCGGCAGCAGCGGCGCCGTCGGTGCCCGCACCCGAAGGGCTGTCTGAGGCGAGGTCGGTCATCGCGGTTGGAATCCCGAACAGAGCAGCCGGATCCAGCTGATCTGGCCGTCGGTCTCGTCGTAGTAGGCCTGCTGTTCGATGAGGAAGGGGCCATCGGGCCGTTCACCTTGGTACCGGTAGATGACGTGGAGGCGCCCGGCGATCTCGTCGGTCTCGACGCGGAGCACGTGCTGGATGTCACAGTCGCCAAACCAGGTGCGCAGCAGGTCCAGTACGTCCTCGCGAGTGGCAGGCGCCCAGGCACGGCGCGGCGTCAGGGCACGGAACTCGATGGCGGGGTGGAGCAGCTCGGCGACTTCCGCGAAGTCATGGCGTGCGATCGAGTGTGCGAGCTTCGCGCCAAGCGAAGACTCGGCGATCTCAGTAGCTGAAGACGGTGGCGGCATCGTCTCCCATCCAATCGAGCATCGGTGTGGCTCCTGCGAGCGTCGCGTTGGTGACGAGCGCGGTCTCGTCGAGCCGGCGCGCGTTCCAGCAGATCGGGCAGACGAGCAGCTGACCGCCGCCGTCCGCGAATTGTTCGAAGAGGCGGTCGAGTGGCGGACAACCCTCGCACGCGACCGCGTGGGCATGTCGCGGTAGCGCGAGTCTCACCGCCTCCTTGGTGAGGAACATCGCCACCCGCTTGCCCCTCTGGGCCGCGGCGCCGCCGACCAGGAACGCGATCGTGACCCGCTCTGGGTCCTCGAGGCCGGTCGTCAGGTTGATGAGAATCGTGTCGGGCATTCGTTCGTCCTCCGGCCGCATCAGTCGAGGACCGGGGCGGGGTCGGGGCGCACCACGACCGTGTCCGCGATCGGCACAACCTCGTCGACCGGAAGGACGGCGCGAGCCGCGTGCTTGCGGATCGCCTCGGGGCTCGTGGCCTCGTAGACGCACACGGTCCCAAGAGCGCCCCCGCCCTCGTCAAGCACGTAGCTGCGGATCCAGTGGACCTCGCTGGCCATCTCCTCGCCGGCTGCCGTCGAGCGCGCCGCTGCCTCCGCGAGCTCGTCGCTACTGGACCAACCGCCTCGCCTAATGATCGCGTACAACTCCATCGCAAAGCTCCTCTCCTGACGTGATCTGGAACGTCACCGTACGGGCGCTCGACGGGCGTGCCATCGGGAGGATTCCCTATCTCCCTGCGCAGGCGGTACCGTCTGCGCGCTATGGACGGCGCGAGTGCCACCCGACCGCGTCTGGTGGAGCTGGTGGCTGCGCTCTCGCTCGCAGCCGATCTCGGTCTTGGTCAGGAGATGGAGCACGGCCTCCGGTCCTGCCTGATCGCGATCCGGCTCGCCGAGCGGATCGAGCTCGACCCTGCGACCCGCGACAACGTCTACTGGCTGAGCCTGCTGGCGATGGCCGGCTGCACCGCCGACGCCTTCGAGATGCGGCAGGTGTGGGGTGATGACCTCGCGCTGCGCGCCGGGATGTTCAACGCTGGACCCTCAGAGCTCGCGATGGCGCGCTACTTCGTCTCGCGCGCCGGCTCCGACGGCGGACCAATTCGACGCGCCAACGCCCGGACGCGACTTCTCGCCAGCGGCATGCGGGCAGTGGTGGAGTCGATGGCGACCCATTGCCAGGTGACCGGCAGGCTAGCCGAGGAGCTGCGGTTCGGGCCGGGCGTGATCGATCCGCTGCGGCACACGTTCGCGCGGTGGGACGGCAAGGGCGTCCCACGCGGAGCCTCGAGCGAGGCGATTCCGATTGCGGCCCGAGTGTTCGCCGTGGCCAACTACGCGGAGGTCGAGCACCGGCGCGCCGGGATCGAGCCGGCACTCGAGCTCGCCCGCCGGTTCGCCGGGTCCATCCTGGATCCGCACATCGTCGCGGTGCTCGCGCGGGACGCCCACGACATCTTCGGTGTGCTCGAGCAATCGAGCTGGGAGGCCGTCCTGAAGGCCGAGCCGGGTGGGCAGCCGCGGCTCATCGGGGATCAGTTCGACACGGTCCTCTCCGCTCTCGGTGACTTCGCTGACCTCAAGTCCCCGTGGTTCAGCGGCCACTCGCGACGGGTCGCCGAGCTCGCCGCGACCGCCGCAGGTCTCCTCGCGCTCCCGGGGGACGATGTCGTCCGCCTCCGACGCGCCGCCCTCGTGCACTCCGTCGGCCGCGCCGGCGTACCGAACACCATCTGGGACAAGGTGGGAACGCTCACCCTCGCCGAAAGGGAGCGCATGCAGCTCTACGCCTACTACACCGACCGCATCCTCCGGTACGGGAGCCTTGCCGACCTTGCCGACCTGGCCTCCGCCAGCCATGAGCGAATCGACGGAAGCGGGTATCCCCGGGGCCTCGACGGATCACGACTGGAGCCCGCGGCCCGGGTACTCGCAGCCGCCGATGTCTACGACGCACTGACCAGCATCCGGCCCCATCGCGGCGCGCGGGCGCCGGACAAGGCCGCCGACGAGCTCGCCCGGGAGGTCCGCGAAGGACGGCTCGACCGCGAGGCAGTAGAGGCGGTGCGCAGGGCAGTCGGACATCGCCCATCGCCGCGACCGACCGCTCCGGCCGACCTGACCCCACGCGAGGTGGAGGTGCTCCGCCTCATCGCCATCGGGCACACCACAGCCCAGGTCGCGCACGCGCTCACCATCTCGCCCAAGACCGCCGATCATCACATCCAGCACATCTACGCCAAGATCGGCGCCTCGAACCGCTCCGTCGCAACAATCTTCGCCATGCGGCACGGACTGGTCTGAGTACGCAGCGCCGGCGCGGCGTCGCCAGGCTGCCGGTTCCGAGATGGGTAGTACTTGAGAGGGATCCCGGATCTGACCTTGGTGGGAGGCGGTCCGCGAGCTGGTGGAGTACGTTCGGCGCGTGAGCCGAATCGAACATCTCGGCCGCACGTACTGGTTCGACCTGCTGATCGCGCTGCTGGCGATCGTGGCGATGCTTGACGTGGTGCGCGGACGCGGCTCGTCCGGAGCTCCGACAACGACGCTGTGGTTCTGCCTTCCCGCGCTCGCGATCCTGGTGCTACC
>NZ_DASZKT010000222.1:0-4351 GCF_035552695.1 Actinospica sp. | reverse complement strand
CGGCGAGGGTGAAGTCCACCTGCACCGCCGGATCCTCGGCCTGCAGAGCGGCCAGCGCCTGGTCGCGGCGGGTGGTCGAAGCGGTGTCGGAAAGCACGCCGCCCTCGATGTCGAAGTCGAGGCGGGTGACACCGTAGGTGTTGACCACGTTCAGGTACGCGGCGGTCAGCGAGGAGACACTCGTGCAGGTCTGCGCGAGCTCGCCGCCGGCCGCGCCGCCGAAGGAGATGATGACGTTGCCGCCGGAGGACTGCAGGGTGCTGATCTGCGAGGAGAAGGCACCGACGGCGGAGTTGTCGTCCTCCCACTTGGGCGTACAGCCGGACTGCGGGATGAGGAACGCGAGCGTGTAGTACTTCAGGCCGGTCGCCGCCTCGTCGGCGGCGATGTCGCCCGCGTCGGAAGCGGATATCTGCAGGTAGGGTGCGGCGTAGTGGGCGGGCAGCGCGGAGCCGGCCGCGGCTGCGGGTCCCGCGGTGGCGACCGCGAGGCCGCCGGAGACGAGGACGGTGCCCGCGAGGACGGGCAAGGCGGTGAACCATGATCTGAATGTGCGTAACCGCATGCTGATCTGGCGATCCCTTCGGCACGAGTTCAACGGCGGGGTGGGCGGCCGCCGCGGTGGGAAATACTCGCATCGCTTCTGAAACACGCCCAGAAACGACTTGTGGAGGAATATCAGCAGTACGCTCGATCAACGTCAACGGTTCACGACAGTACCGGTCCAGACCACTCAGCATCGTTACAGGGTAGTCGTGAAACAAGACGCTGTTTCAGGCCTTGGTGCCGGAACCTTCGCTCCTCATGAATGCTCCTTCGCCGCAACGGGCCGACGCACCCCGTGGCTGTTCACACCACCCCGGCCTCCCTCGCCCCCTCCATGACCTCCTCCGCGCGGTCCACGAGTTCGGCGACGCTCTTCGTCGTCGACTCCAGGCCGATGATCACCTCGTCCGGACCGGCTTCCGCGGTCGCGACCAGGTCCTCGACGACCTGCGCGACCGTCCCCTGAAACAGCCCGCGATCGGCGCCGAGCGGCGCGTCGGTGAGGCCCAGCCACGCCAGCGGCAGCAACTGCAGAGCCTGCGGATCCCGGCCATTGCGCTCGGCGAGTTCGCGCACGTGCTTCCAGGCCGCCACCAGTTCCGGGCCGCCGAGCCCGGACGGGATCCAACCGTCCCCCTTCGCGGCGACCCGCTTGAGCGCGCGCTCGCCGCTGCCCCCGAAGGCGATCGGGATCGGCCGCTGCGGCTTCGGATTGGCCAGCGCGTTCTCGACCGACATGCGGCTGTCTGAGTACGTGACCGGATTCGGCGACCAAAGCGCGCGCAGAGCGTCGACGAGCTCTTCCATGCTCCTGCCCCGCGCGCCGAAGTCGGCCCCGGCAGCCCGGTATTCGTCGGTCGACCAGCCGCTGCCGACACCCAGCACGACGCGGCCGCGGCTGGCGAGGTCGAGCGTCGCCAGCGTGCGGGCAAGGTGGAGTTCGTTGTGCAGCGGCCCCACCAGGATCGACGTGCCCAGCCGCACCCGCGACGTCGCCGCGGCGGCGAGGGTGAGGACGGTCAGCGGGTCGGCGCAGTACTCGTAGTAAGGGTCCCAGGGCAGGCCGGGGACACCGTACATGCCGTCGGTCGGGCTGAGAGGGAACAGTACGCGCTCGTAGACCCACAGACCGGCGTAACCGATCTCCTCGGCGCGGCGCGCGACGTGCGCGATATCGGTGGCGTAGTCGACGTTGGCACTCTGCGGAAGCCGAAGCCCGAGCTTCATTCGGGTACTCCTCGTGGTAGAGGTGGTGGTGCGCCGATCAGTGGCCGCCGACCATGGCCAGGGCCCTGTCATAGTCGCCGTTGACCTCGGCGAAGCGCAGGAACCTGACGTTCTCCACGAGGATCTCCTTCGCCTCGGGCTCGGTCCGCAGCCGCTCCATGGCCTCGTCGAGGAAGTCCTCCAGGGGCATCGCCTGCTCGGAGTCCTGCTGCCCCATCAGCGTTGTCCGGACGGCCGGCGGGACGAGTTCGAGCACCTGGATCGGCGTGTCGGCGAGTTGGACGCGCAGGCCCTCGGTGAAGGAGTGGATGGCGGCCTTGGTGGCGCTGTACGTCGGCGAGACGGGATGCGGCACGAACGCGAGCCCGGAGGAGACGTTGATGACGGCCGCGTCCGGCTGCTTCGCCAGGAGCGGGATGAACGCGGCGAGTACGCGGATCGGCCCGAGCAGGTTCGTCGTGACGGTCGACTCGGCGGTAGCGAGGAAGTCCGGGCCGCGCACGTCCTCGGGCAGCATGATGCCGGCCATGTTGACCAGCACGTTCAGCTCGGGGTGCGCGCGGGTGACCGTCTCGTGGGCGCTGGCGATCGACGCCGGATCGGTGACGTCGAGGACGAGGGCCTCGATGCCGGGGTGTCCGGCCGTGATGGTGTCGAGCAGTTGCTTGCGACGGCCGGCGACGATCACCTTGTTGCCGGACTCGTGGAAGCGAAGGGCCAGACCGAGCCCGATGCCCGAGGTGCCTCCGACGATCAGAACCGTGTTATCCGTGGTCTTCATTGTGGGTTCCCTCCTTCTTTGTTTCTTTGTCGGGCCCGGCCTGGGCTTGGTTCAGCTGTTGGCGATGGCGCCGGCCCAGTCGAGGTTCACGCCCATCTGGGCGTACATGTCGGTGTATCCGACGTAGCAGTCGAACTTCTCGACCTTGCCGTCGTGCAGGTACCAGAAGTCGGCGGTCGGCGCGTCGATCTTCGCGCCGTTCGGCTTGAGGGTGCCCGCCGGGGTCTGCAGCGGCCCCTCGAACGTGCCGTCGATCGAGAGTTCGAGGCTGACCACGTCGCCGCTGACGGTGATGCTCTTCAGGTCGCGGTGGACGTCGGGGAAGACGTCGGCCATGCCGGTCACGACGTCGCCGAGGGCCTTGCCCTGATAGGTCTTGCCGGCGACCTCGTCGTTGAAGACGCCGTCCTTGGCGAAGTCGTTGATGAACGCGTTGACGTTCAGGGTGGCGCCCTGCGCCACGTAGTACGCGTTCAGGACGACGGCGAGGTTGGCGATCTCATGCGGGGTCAGATGGCGGTTGGTGAGCGGCAGCCCCGCCAGCTGGGCGGGACTCAGGGCCGCGTGGGCCGCCTGCGTGCTGCTGCCGGCGGCGGGGCTCGCGGCCTGCGCCGGCGCGGCGGCGATGGCGATACCGGCCAGGCTGGCGACCGCGGCCGAGGTGACGATCGTCTTCCATCCGAGCGACTTCATGTGGGTGTTCCTCCAGGTTGATTCTCGGGATCCGAGGATCCGTCGAGGGGGCTGAGCGCCCTGTGCGGCGCTTTCAAATCAAACGCTCGCTTGACTGCATGAGTGACTGTATGAGCGCTGCCGCAGACCTGTCAAGCGAATGTTTGATTTGAAAGCGGCGCGGGCCGTCCCGCCTGCCCTGCGGTCGGCCGCTTGACAGAAAAGTCAATCAGCCGTTTGATTACTGTTCATGGTGACGGAACGGATCGACCAACGCCGCGAGGCCGGGCAGCGGACGCGGGACGGCCTGCTGGCCGCCACGGTGGAACTGCTCGCGCAACACGGCCAGGACGGCGTGACCCTCCGTGAGATCACGGACCACGCCGGAGCCAACGTCTCCGCGGTGAGCTACCACTTCGGGTCGCTGAAGACGCTGTGCGATTCGGCGATCGAGCACGCGCTCGAGCTGTATCTGGACGCGCAGATGAACGCGGTCGCCTCACTCGACGCCGCGTCGAGCATCGAGGATCTGGCCGCGGCGTTCATCAGGCCGATGATGCGCGCATTGGCGACCGGCGGACCGGCTCTGGCGGTCATGCGGACGGTGGCGCGAGTCGGGATCGACCCACCCGAGAGCTGGGGTCGGCTGACCGCGAAGTTCCAGCAGTCCCGCCGGGACGTGGCCCGGAAGCTCTCGGCCGAGCTTCCCGGAGTCGGCGACGAGGAGCTGGACTTCCGCATCCGGTGCGCGGCCGGCATGCTCAACTGGCTCGCGCTGGCGCCCATCGGCGCCGACCTGGCCGCCGAACCCCCCGAGCGGATCGAGCGGTGGCTGGTCCCCATGCTGGCCGGAGCGTTCCGCGGCTCCCCGAACAGCGCGGGCTGATCGATCCGCGAATCAATTCAAACGATCGCTTGACAGGCTCGCGGGGTCGGCATAGCCTCTTCCTCAAGCAAACATTTGATTTCTCGCGAGGGAGCCCGCCATGACCACCGAAGTCGAACACGTCGTCCGCCAGGCCTACCACTACGCCGAAGGCGACGTCCTGAACGTGCAGGGCTTCGTCGACCTGTTCACCGACGACGGCGTCTTCCGCGACATGGTCAACGGCCAGGAATACCGCG
>NZ_DASZKT010000221.1:0-26111 GCF_035552695.1 Actinospica sp. | reverse complement strand
GGTCGCCCAGTCGTAGGTGACCGTGTCCGGGCACACCACGTCGTACCAGAAAGACAGCGTGCCCCCGCCGGTGGGCGCGGTGAAGGACTGCGCGATCGAGGAACTGCCGTTGGTCGGTGAGCTCGAGCCGAGCAGCGCGGCGTACGTGCCGGAGTGCGGGTTCGAGGTGGTCACGCCGGTGGCGGGCCCGGAGCCGGTCCAGCCGGAAAGGCTCCCGGCCTCGAAGCCGCCGTTCGTGATCGTGGTGGCCGCGGACGCGGTGAGGCTTCCGGCGGCCAGCGGAAGCAGGACCATGGCCGTGAGTACGGCCAGCCTGCGGGTGACCCGCTTTCGCAGGGATCTGGGTGTGGGTATGGACGTGGATGGCAAGGAGTAACCCTTTCCAGCTGACGAGCTGTTAGCCCGAATGTGGGAATCACCCCGTCGCCGTGCTCGTGGCGGGACGGGGCGTGGGGCGACGCCGCTCGAGATCGGTGTGGGCACGGCGGCGCCACCGTGGAGTTTCACAGGACACTGCGGCCACGGCAAGTGCCTACGACAACACGATCGGCAAGGCTCTGGTAAAAGGCCGTGCCGTTCCCGGCGGCCTGCCGCCGGGAACGGCACGGGCGAGCATCAGATCAGGAAGTGGATACGTCGTCGTAGTAGGTGTAGGTGGGGTCGCCAGCGTAGTTGTCGTCCTTGCTGGTCAACGTCAAGGTGTAGGAGTGTCCGGCGGTGGTCGCGTGGGTGACCTTGACCCAGCCTGAGTTGGCGACGCAGGTCTTGGCCAGCACAGTGGTCGTGGTGCCCGAGGTGTTGTCCTTCAGCGTCGCGGTCGCCCAGTCGTAGGTGACCGTGTCCGGGCAGACGTTGTCGTAGTAGAACGTCAGGGTCGTGCTTCCGGTCGGCGCGGTGAAGGTCTGCGCGATGTTCGAGTTGCCGTTCGTCGGCGAGCTCGAGCCCAGCAACGCCGAGTAGCTGCCGGAGTGCTTGGCCGCGGTGCTCACGCCGTAGGCCGCGCCGCTACCGGTCCAGCCGGACAGGCTGCCGGTCTCAAAGCCACCGTTGGTGATCGCATTCGTACTCCCGCCGGACGTGGTGACCGTCAGGGAGTAGGTGGCGGTGTGCGTCGCCGACCCCCCGGTGCCGGTGACCGTGACGCTGTACGTCCCGGCCGGCGTGGTCGAGGACGTGGTGATCGTCAGCGTCGAGGAACTGCCGGCGGTCACCGAACTCGGGTTGAAGCTCGCACTCGCGCCCGTCGGCAAGCCGGACGCGGTCAGCGCCACGCTTTGCGCGCTGCCCGAGGTCACCGCGGTCGAGACGGTGGAGGTTGCCGAGGATCCGGCGGTCACCGAACCCGAGGTCGGCGATAGCGCGAGGGAGAAGTCGTTCGTCGCGGTCGACCCGCAGTTCGGCAGCGTGAACGAGGCGATACGCGTGGACCAGTTGAAGTTGCCGGTAGACGGCTCGTACTCGTCGGTGTACCAGAAGGTGCACCCGTCCGACGGGTCGATCTGCATCGAGGTGTAGTCGCCCCAACGGCTGTACGAGGTCTGCGACCCGGCGCCGGTGATGATCGTGGTCTCGCCCTGGGTCATGCTGCCGAGAGTGTCCCCGACCAGGCGGCCGGTGAACCGGATCGAGGGGTGGGTCGAAGACGAGGACTGGGAGTAGCCCATCGCGATGTTGCCGACCTTGTCCTGCGCGATCGAACCCATCCACCGGTAGGTCGAGTCAGGCGCGTAAGTGCCCTGTTGGTAGACGCTAGGGCTGCCCGAGGACATCCGAAGTTCGTACCAGCGCATGCCCACCGCGCTGTTCGCGGTCACCGCGTGATCGACCACGAACGACTCGTAGGAGCCGAAGTTCCTATACGCGAAGCGGTACATCAGCCGGTCGGCCAGCGAGTCCAGCTGTTGAGTCGTGCCGGACTGCGGGATACAGGTCCCGCCGCTGCACGCCGGACTGTAGGACGCGACGGTGAGTGTCGACGGCCCGGTCCAGGTGGAGTTCCCCGGAGTCGCCCAGTCGACGTGAAAGCGCCAGTAGGCCAGCGTCGTGGAGGTCAGCCCCATGCCGATGACGGTTTCGGCCTCGCCGGAGGGCGGCGCGGTCGAGCCGTCCACCGTGGCGGCGAGCACACCGCCGTACGAGGAGGAGGTCTCGAAGCACTGCTGGGTGGCCGCGGCACCGGTGAGCATGTTCGACCGGTTCATCGCGCAGGTCTCGGCGTAGTCGAACGCGGTGCCGGAGGCGTTGAACATGTTGTAGGTCGTGTAGTACGCGTCCGGCCACACCGAGAGCTTCGGGTAGTCCGGAAAGGTGGAGAACGAGTAGGAGTACCGGTAGTAGGAGCCGGTCGCGTCGGCACTGGAGGATACGGCGACGCACTCGTAGAACGGGCCGGTGCTGGACGAGACGTTCGCGAACTGCTGGATCACCCAGCGGGAGGCCAGCGGGTCCCAGGCGACCGTGGCGTCACCGTCGTTGGCCGACTGGCAGTAACCGCCGAACCCGGACCACAGGCTGCTGGTGTTCGTCGCGCCCAGGACCGTGGTACCGGTCTTCGAGTACACGGCGTAGGCGGTGTTGACGACCTCGACGATCTGGGTGGAACCGACCGCAGCGTTCGGGTCCGGCGGCACCCCGGTCACCGAATAGCCCGTGTCCGAGCCGATCCCGGCGAAGTTGCTGGAGGTCGAGACCAGCGGCGAGGTGGTCTGAGTAGAGGTCTGCACCACCGGATCAGGGGTCTTGGACGCGGCCGGGTGCGGCAGCAACGGCTCGTCGTCGACCTTCTTGTGCGCCTTGGACTGAGGGACCGCGTTCGCACGCGCGGCCAGCTCGCGCAGCGGAAGCGACGTGTCGTGGTGCACAGCGGCGCCTGAATCAGCAGTCTGCCGATGCGACACCGCCGGGTTTGCAGACGGGGTGACCGCCTGGGCCGCGGGCGCGGCCGTCGACAGCGCGAGCACCGCAGCGAGCATCGCCGCGAATGCGGCGACCCTCCCCCGGCGCGACGTGGGTATGGAGCGTGACACAGAACATCCTTCCGAACAGCCGGGGATCACCCGGCAATCTGGGGGTACGAAGGGACGTTCACGCGAAGAGTACGCGCGTGTTCGCGCTCGGGAGTCTGGCAGCGCCCTGGCATACTGACAAGACACTGATGGCGGACTCAGCCGGGAATAACGCAGAATTTACAAAACTACTGGATGGCGCAAGATGAAGATGTCATCTCAAGGCTCGATGTTCAGCGTCAGCTGCCACAGCCGCGTCGGCGGTCCGTAGGGATCCGCGGTGAACGACGTCGTTGCCCGCAGTACGGAGGATCCCGCTGCGACAGCGTGCACCGTCGCGTGGCCGATGCCCCCACCGCTACTGGAGATGATCGCCGCTGCGCCCTGGTCAGAGCTCGTCACTGCGGTCCACGCGTATCCGGCCGAGCCGTTCAACGTAATGGAGAGCTCGGCGCCGACGTGGACGCAGAGCTCTCCCACGCGCGCGTCACCGGGCTGATAGGTGACCTCGATGACCCCGCTGCCGCACGGCTCCGGCGACGGCGTGGACGAGGAAGTGGTGGGCATGGCTCCCACGCTAGCAGCGCTCGCCGATACAGCTCCGCCCGACGAAACCGATCCCGTCGAAGCGACGCCGGAGCCGAGAGTCGGCGACATGGTCGCGGAGGCGCAGCCGGCAAGAACCGCGCAGGCGGCGCCGGCCAGAAAGCATGCGTGTAGCACGGTCCTGGTACCGCCGAACCGAGCAGCGCGCCACAACCACCTCACCGTGTTCCTCTCCCACACAGCCAGGACACCGCGTTCGTCGACATCACGGTAGCGCTGTAGTTCCGCGCTCCGTGGCGACCGACGCGTTGAACATCGGCCCGGCCCGGCAGCAGCTGGACCGGGCCGGTGGACCGCGGGTCGGGACGGGTGGTCCCTCCGCGTGGTGCGTGGCCTCAGGTGGTGTTCAGCGCGGTGTCGTCGAGCACGAACGACGTCTGGTACGCGCTGTCCTCGGTACCGGTGAATTTCAGGGTGATGGTTTGCCCGGCGTAAGCGGACAGGTTGAAGGAGTGCTGAGTGTATCCGGCGGCGGCGTTGAGGTTGGAGTAGGTGGCGAGCGTCGCCAGGACGCTGCCGGAGGAGTTCAGGATCTGGGACTTGAGGGTGTCGTAGGCGGTGCTGGTGCTGGTCTCCGCGGTGTCGATGTGCAGCCAGAAGGTGAGGGTGGCGCCGGCCGCGGTGGACGGGATGGTGACGGTCTGGCTGAGGGTGTCGGTGTGGGTGGTGCCGTAGCCGTCGAGCCAGGCGTCGTAGGTCCCTGAGTGCGGCGGTTCTGTGCTGCTCTTGGAGACGACTCCGGTGCTCGTCGTCCAGGGTGCCGCGGTGCCGGTCTCGAAGCCGGGGTTGCCCAGCAGTTGTGATCCGCCGCTGGAGGATCCGATGGCCCAGCTGAAGGAGGTGGCGGCGGAAGGGCCGGTGGAGTCGGTGGCGGTCACCGTGACGCCTGAGTTGCCCGAGGTGGTCGGGGTGCCGCTGATCAGTCCGGTCGCGGTGTTGATCGCCAAGCCGGGCGGCAGACCGGTCGCGGCGTAGTTCAGCGTGCCGCCGGCGGTATCGCTCGCGGCGATCTGCAGGCTCGTGGCGGCGCCGACGGAGTCGCTTTGGCTGCCCGGGTTGGTAACGGTGACCGCGCCGGTCGTGCCGGCGCCGAACTGGATGCCGAGGACCGCGTGCAGTTCGATGCCGTTGGGGGCGACGCCGGTCTGACCGTGCAGGTAATCGAAGAACCCGGCCCCGGTCACCGTGACCGGCGTGTTCGCGGTCTTGAAGGAGCCGGTGACCGCGTATTTGGCGTCGAACTCGCTCCGGGCCTTGCTGATGCCGGCGGCCAGCGGGCTGCCGGCGCCCACGCACGCGGGGTCCGGTATCTCGGCGATCATCTCGTGGCCGGCGCTGTCCGCCAGCACGAGGTGGTAGTCGGAGTCGGCTTCGAGCTTGTACTCGACCAGTGTGGTCTGGAGCCGGAATACGGTCGTCTCCGTGGGCTGTACCCGGTTGTTCGCCGGCAGGGTGCCCGGTTGGGGCAGGGCGCTGAGAGCGGCGATGGTGGTCGAGGCGGTGGACTGGAGGTTGATCAGCCCCGCGTCCGCGTCGGTGCCGGTCTTGACCGACCAGCGCTCGACCCCGCAACTGCCGGTGCTGGAGTTGGGTGCGGAGACGACCGATTCGACCTCCTCGGCGTCCGGCTCCGGACTGTGCCGCACGCCCGCGTCGCTGAATCCGGCGCCGGTCCAGGCCGCCAACGCCACGGTGAGCGCCGCTATCGAGATCATGGTTATTCGCTTCGGGCCCATCAAGGTCTCCCGGGTCGGAGTGCCACGGGCAGGCAGGGTCGGCCAACCCGGCGGCGGCGGCCCCTTGGTCGGGGCCGCGACCGTGTGGTGCGTCGCGCCGGCCCGCCGCTTGGTCGCGGGAGCCGAGCACGTCATGGCTCTGATCCAGTAGGAGTGGTGCCGACCGGGCGGGACGCGCTCGGCCGCGCCGCCTCAGCGCCGAATACGGGCTCGACACGGGGTCACCGAGACGGCGCCGGTCGAGGGACTCCCCGCGTCGTCAGGGCTTTGAGTGATGGCCGTCTCGGCGACACGAGCAATCGTTCCCGCTTCGGTCGTGCCGGATCAGCGGGCTTTGTCGCAGCGAACAGCCCGCTAAACCCGGATACTGACACGCAAGCAGAGTTCTGCCAAGTACACCGACAGCAAAGGTCCTGCGGCAAGAGGTGCGGCCCGGGCGCGGTGGCGGACCTGGCCCGCGCGCACGACGTGCTGACCATGGCGGACAACACCTTCGCCACGCCGATGAACCAGCGGCCTGCGGACTTCGGCATCGATGTGGTCTGGCACAGCGCCACCAATTATCTGAACGGCCATTCCGACGTGTCGGCGGGAGTGCTGGCCGGGTCGGCGGAGATTCTGGACCGGATCTGGGACGTCGCCGTGCTCACCGGCGCGGTGCTCGGTCCGTTCGACGCGTGGCTGCTGCTGCGCGGTCTCCGTACCCTGCCGCTGCGTATGCCACGGCACAACGCCAACGGTCTGGCGCTCGCGGAGGCGCTGCAGGACCATCCAGCTGTGGGCGGCGGTGCACTATCCCGGCCTGACGAGCCATCCACAGCACAAGCTGGCGGCCAGTCAGATGAGCGGATTCGGCGGCGTGCTCGCGGTCGAACTCGCCGGCGGTTTCGAGGCGGCCGACGCGTTTCTCAGCCGACTGCGCTACGCCCGTCGCGCGGCCAGTCTCGGCGGTGTGGACTCGCTGGCCGTGCATCCGGCGTCCATGTGGCGCGGGATGCTCAGCGACGAACAGATCGCCGCGTCAGGGGTTCCGCTCGGCCTGGTCCGGTTGGCCGCGGGCACGGAGGACACGGCCGACCTTGTTGCCGACGCGCTCGCCGCGGCGGACGCGCTGATGGCGAAGTGACGACGCGCTCGTAGAAACGATGCGCTCGTAGAACAATCCGCAATCTCCTGGAGAGGACCTCGTCCCATGAGGACACTGATTTCTGGCGGCACCGTGGTCAGCATGGACCCGGCTGTCGGTGATCTCGACCTTGGCGACGTGCTGATCGAGGACGGCGTGATCGTCGAGGTGGCCGAGCGAATCGACGCGCCGGATGCCGAGGTCATCGACGCGACCGACCGCGTCGTCATACCCGGTTTCGTCGACAACCACCGGCACGCCTGGCAGACGGCGTTCCGCGGCGTCGGCGCGGACTGGACCTTCGCCGAGTACCGGGTGGCGATCCACGGCACGATCCGGCCGTGCTACCAACCCGAGGACGTGTACATCGGCAACCTGCTCGGCCGGCTGGAGGCTCTGCACTCCGGCGTGACCACGATGCTGGACTGGTTCCACTGCGCCGAGGGCCCCGAGCACGCCGACGCGGCGATCGCGGCTCTGCAGGACGCGCCGGGACGCTCGATCTTCTGCTACGGCGCGGGATACAGCACCACCGACCGGATCGAAGCCGAGATCCGCCGCGTCCGTTCCGATCTCTCGGGGGACGGCCTGGTCACTATGGCATTCGGACTGCGTAGCACCGAGGACACCAGCGTGCAGACCGTCGCCGAGGACCTGAAGCTGGCGGCCGAGCTCGGGCTGCGAACCAGCATGCACGTCGCGTCCGACGGGACACAACGCCCGATCGCCGACCTCAACAAGCACGGCCTGCTGCGGGACACCACGACCTTCGTGCACGCCAACGGAATCGCCGACGACGAGCTGCGGATGCTTGCCGACGCGGGCAGTTCGGTGTCGATCAGCCCGGATGTCGAGCTGAAGATGGGTTTCGGCTGGCCGATGACCGGACGGGTGCTCGCCGCGGGCCTGCGTCCGACGCTGTCCATCGACGACGTCCCGTCCGTCGGCGGCGACATGTTCTCGACCATGCGCACCGCCTACTCGGTGCAGCGCGGTCTCGACGGTAGTCTGCGCGCCCGTGACCTCATAGAGTTCGCGACCGTCAACGCTGCCGAGTCGTGCGGACTCGCGGCGCGAGTCGGCAGCATCACACCGGGCAAGGACGCCGACGTGGTCCTGCTCCGCGCCGACGACCTGACGGTGTTTCCGGTCACCGACCCGGTCGCCGCGATCGTCGCCGCAGGCCACCCCGGCCTCGTGGACACCGTTCTCGTCGCCGGCCGCGTCGTGAAGCGCGACGGCGTGCTCGTGGACGTGGACCTTCCGGCACTCAAGGCCCGTCTCTTGGAATCGCGCGATCGCGTCGCGGCGGCCTCCGGTCTGCCGCTCAGCGGGGCCGGCGCCGCTACTGGCCGACTGGGCTGACGGGCTCGGCTGAGGGCGAGGACGACAGCGAGGCGGGAGCGGCGGAACGCTGGGCGGTGTAGGCGCCGAGGAGGACGACGACGCCACCGGCGATCTGCACGGCGCTGAGCCGCTGTCCGAGCAGCACCCAGGCGATGACGCAGGCCGAGACCGGCTCGACGTACGCGAGCCCGGCCGCGACGGCGGCGGAGAGCCGCTGTACCGCCATGCCGCCCAATACGTATGGGATCACCGTGCTGATCAGCACCAGCGCGAGGGCGATGAACCAGGCGGGGATCGAGTGCCGGGCCAGCGCGACGGACGAACCGAGCACATGCCACGGCGCGTTCCACGGCGTGGCCAGCGGCACCAGGACGATGCAGGCCACGATCATGCCGACGGTCGTGATGGCGAGCGGGTCGGCCGAACCGGTGAGCCGATCCATGATCAGAAAGTACGCCGCGTTCCCGGCCGCCGCGCCGAGGCCGCAGGCCAGGCCGAGCGCGTCGAGGCTCAGGCCCGACCAGATCTCCACCACGCAGCACAGCCCGACGAGCGCCATGACGATGCCGAGGAACGCCGTGGGCCGCACGTGCTTACGGAGGATCAGCCGCTGGTAGAGCACGACGAGTACCGGCCCGGTGAACTCCAGCAGGATCGCGATGCCGACCGGCAGCCGGGACGCCGCGACGAAGTACATCGCCTGGCACGCCGCGACCGCGATCAGGCCGAAGAGCACGCTTCCGCCGAGCGCGGACCGGTTGCGGGCCAGCGCGAACACCGCGCTTGGGCCGCGCAGCAGTTCGAGCAGGATCAAGATCACGCACGCGCCGAGGATCCGCAGCCACACCGCTTCGAGCGCGCTGAATCCCGCATCCGTCAGCGCCTTGGCGAAGGTGCCCGAGGCGCTGAAGAATATCGACGAGACGAGGCCGAAGAGCACTCCGGCTTCGCGACGGGAGACGGCGGCCGCATTCACCTTGTCAGGCTAGTCGACCCCACTGACTCCTTACACCCCCGAACGGCGGGCGGACACGGTCTGGCGCGCCCGGTTCCGGAGCGCCAGCCACGCCGCCCACGGATCCCATTTCTCCACGCACCCCTTGGTCAGCGGGAAGCAGGCGAAGCCGATCATGATCGAGGTGAAGTGTCCGAGGTCGGTGAAGGTGTTGCCGACGACCAGGTGGTAGCCGTAGTAGAGGATCAGCCCCGCCGCGTACACGTAGCTCCACGGCGCCGCGATCAGGTACGCGGCGACGGCCTCGACGCCGGCCAGCGCGTAGCTCACGCCGATGTCGAGCGTGAAGATCGCACTGCGCGGCAGATATCCGTGCCGCACCTCCCAGTACACGGCGCCCTCGCTCAGGTACGTGGCCCCGACGTGCGCCGCGATCACCACCGCGAGCCAGCGCACCGTGCCCAGGCGCCGTTCGACCGGAACGTGGAAGATGTTGTAGAGGATGTAGTAGATCCACAGACCGCCGCCGTCGATGTACAGCGCGCTCGTGATCAGCACCCTGATCGGGTCGGTGCTCAGCTCGTGCAGGTTGGTCGAGCGCCGGCGTAGGAAGCGGTCGCGGAACTCGGGACTGATGTGGCTGATGAAGTACGTGGTGGCCGTGAGGATGAGCAGCCAGACGAAGGTTCCGGGGGCGCGACGGACATAGCGCCATACCGCCGTGGCCGCGCGGGAGATCGTCACACCGAGTTACCTTAATGAACGGGCTGTCGCGAAGCTGCGCACCTCGCCGAACGCCATTACCCTTCACCCGTGATCGAAGCAGTGGAGAACACCAGTATGCCGTCGGATGAAGCCTCGTGGGACGTGGTCGTAGTGGGCGCCGGACCGGCCGGCTCCAGCGCGGCGCGCGCCGCCGCCGAGTCCGGGGCGCGGGTGCTGCTGCTGGAGAAGGCCGAACTGCCGCGCTACAAGACCTGCGGCGGCGGCCTGATCGGCTACTCGCGCCGCTCGCTGCCGCCGGGATTCGAGATCCCGGTGCGGCAGCGGATCGACGCGATCAGCTTCACCATCAACGGCGAGCGGCTGCGCACCCGCAAGGACCGGGCCGGCGACCTGTTGGTGCTGGTCAACCGCGCGGAGTTCGACCTGGCGCTGGCCAAGGCCGCGGTGGACGCGGGGGCCGTGCTGCGCACCGGATCCACGGTGACCGGAGTGGAGCAGGACGAGCCGGGCCGGGCCGTGGTCACGCTCGCCGACGGCGGCCGGATCGCGGCGGGCGCGGTGATCGGGGCTGACGGCTCGGCCAGCCGGGTCGCGCGGTACGTGGGCGTGCGCTGCGATCAGGTGGACCTCGGCCTCGAGGCGGAGATCCAGGTGCCGCAGTCGGTCGCGGCCGAGTGGACGAATCGGGTGCTGGTGGACTGGGGTCCGCTGCCGGGCTCGTACGGCTGGGTGTTCCCGAAGGGCGACGTGCTGACCGTCGGTGTCATCTCGGCACGCGGCGAGGGCGAGGCGACGCGTCGGTACTACCGGGACTTCATCGAGCGGCTCGGACTCGCCGAGTACCCGACGATCTCCGACTCCGGGCACCTGACGCGGTGCCGCGAGGCGGGCTCCCCGCTCAGCAGGGGACGCGTGCTGGTCGCGGGCGACGCGGCGGGCCTGCTGGAGCCGTGGACGCGCGAGGGGATCTCGTTCGCGCTGCGCTCCGGCGCGCTGGCGGGCAGGAGCGCGGCGGAACTGGCTCGGGCGGCAGAGGAGTCCGGCGACGCGGGGTACACGGCCGCAGTCGAGGACCTGCTCGGTGTGGAGATGCGTGCCGGAAGCGCGATGCTCAAGCTCTTCGAGCGGCACCCGGGGTTCTTCCATCGGACGGTGACGCTGATACCGATGGCGTGGAAGATGTTCGCGGACTTCTGCCGCGGCAAGACCTCGCCCGCGCAACTCGTGCGTAACCCGGTGGCCCGCGCGCTGATCCGTACCCTGCCGAGGCAGACGGCCGCGAAGGTGCTCAAGCACCTCTGACTCCTGAGGCCCTAGGCTGGCCGCGGAGAAATACGACTTCAGTCGGCCGCGAGGGGCAGCCATGGACAGCGCACAACTCAGCCATACCGCGTTCTTCTTCGACTTCGACGGCACGCTCAGCGCGATCGGCCCTGATCCGGAGAAGGTGCGGCCGGTGGACGACGCGCCCGAGGCACTCGCGGCCTTGGCCGGACAGGCCGCGTACTGCGCGGTCGTCTCGGCGCGCCCGGTGGCGTTCCTGGCGGCGCAGCTGCACGCGGTGCCGGGGATCCAGCTGCACGGCCTCTACGGCCTCGAGTACTCCGCGGACGGCGGCGCCACGGTGACGACGCTGCCCGAGGCCGCGCCGTACCGGCCGGTCATCGACGAGGCGGCCCGCGCGGCGGCGGAGGAGCTGCCGACAGCGCTGGTCGAGCACAAGGGCCTGTCCTGCGCGGTGCACTACCGCAACACGCCCGAGCTTGCGGACGCGGTGGAGCTATGGGCCGCCGGGTACGCCACGGAGCACGGGCTGAAGGTGCAGCGCGGCCGGATGGTCGTGGAGCTCAAGCCGCCGGTGGAGCGGGACAAGGGGCACGTCGTGCGCGAGGTGCTGGAGCAGACGCCGGACCTGGCCGGCGGTTGGTTCTTCGGCGACGACCTGGGCGATCGCCCGGCCTTCGCGGCGCTGGCCGAGCGGGCGGAGCGGGAGCCGGTGTTCAAGGCGGTGCGGGTGGCGGTGGCCAATCCCGAGGGCGACCCGCTGTCCGACCTGGCCGATCTGATGCTGGACCGACCGGAGGAGGTACCCGGGGTGGTGCGCCGACTGCTGCGCTGAGCTGCTACGGGGTCCGAAAGGGCGCTCGAGGGGCGCGCGGTGGTGAGCGCAGTTAACGCGGCTGTCGTTGAACGGTGTGGGGCGGGCGTGAGACTGTGGACGAGTGAAGCAGCAGCCCAAGATGAGCCCCGTCCCGTTGATGTTCGAGCCCGGCATGCCCGAGCCCGACCAGGCGAGGTTCTTCGGTCTGGACGACATCGCCGATCCGGCGGAGCTGCTGGGGCGGGCCACCGAGCTCGCCGAGGCCTTCCGCGCCGCCGCCGAGCGGGCCGCCGCGTACCAGGCGCTCGCCGCCGCCGAACTGACCGACCCGCGCCGCTTCGACCGGCTGACCTTCGCCGAACTCGGCGAGCGCATCGGCCTCTCCCCCGCCGACGCGCAGACCCTGGCCGAACGCGGCCAGCGGCTCGCCACGCCGACGAGAGCCGGAAGCCGCTCCGCCTGAGCCGAACGGGTGAGGGTGAGGGTGAGGGCTGTGGAAGGGCACGAGCTCAACGCGTGAGCTGAGTCCGCGTCAGAACATCAGCCGAGCGTACGGGAGCTGGGGCCGTAGCTGGCGCAGCGGAGGGACTCGACACCCCGATGCTGAGTCCGCGTCAGCCCGTCAGCCGAGGGCATCGGAGCGCTGCGGCCGTGGCTGGCACAGTAGGGGGCTCGACACGCCGGACCCGAACCCGCGTCAGACCGTTCAGCCGACCTGGCGCAGCCACCGCACAGGAGCACCGCCTCCGTCGTCAGCGCAGCTGAAGGCTCGACACGCCGGACCCGAACCCGCGTCAGACCGTTCAGCCGACCTGGTGCAACCAGCGCACGGGAGCACCGTCGCCGGCGCAGCGGAAGGGCTCGAGCTCGTCGTCCCAGGGGCGGCCGAGCAGGGTATTGAGCTCCTCGGCGAGATCCGCGCCGCGCGCGGCGTGCATCATCGCGGTGCGCAGCCGGTCCTCAGTCACCATGATGTCTCCGTGCACGCCGGTTACGGCGTGGAACACCCCGAGATCGGGTGTGGAGGAGTAACGTTCCCCTTCGGCGCCCGAGGACGGCTCCTCGGTCGCCTCGAAACGCAGCTGCTCCCAGCCGCGAAGCGCGGAGGTCAGCCTGGTGGCGGTGCCGGGCTCCGCCTGCCAGGAAAGCTCGGCGCGCCAGAGGTTCGGCGCGGCCGGCTGCCGGGTCCAGTCGAGGCTTACGCGCACGCCGAGTACCCCGGCGACGGCCCATTCGACGTGTGGGCACAGCGCGCGGGGCGCCGAGTGGATGTACAACACTCCACTGGTCTGACGGGTGGGCACGGCGGACTCCTTTGGTCACTGACTACGTTTCACACACGGCGTACGGACGAGGTTCGCCTTCCCCAGCGGCCTTGCCACACCGTGTCTCGACGCTCGGCGACCGAGATCCACAGCACCCATACCATATGCAATTGGTTTTGCAGTTGCACTGAATCAAGGTCAGTTTAACCGCTCAGAGCGATCATAATGCCTCGTCGCTCCCATGACAGATGACCTTACGCGAGCCCCGCTAGTCCTGTCAGGAGCCCGTACGAGTGACGAGCGGAGCTTACGGCCACTCGAACGGCCCAGCTGAGGGCCGATCATCCGGTCGTTGAAACACTCCGGTAAAGAGTTCTGAGGGGACCTCAGATCAGCGGATCAAGAGGTACAGGCTTGGGAGGACTTCGCACCCGCGGTGGAGCTGCCACCCGTCAGGTGCGCGGAGCCCGTGGAGGTCGTCGACGCGCTCTGCGTCGCGCAGGTCTTGGACGAGGAGGAGGACAGGCTGTTGCTGCTGACCGCGGCCAGGTACCAGCAGGCCGCGAACATCGCGAGGATCGCGGCCACCGCGGCGGCCCGCCAGGCCTCCTTGCGTATCCGGCCGCGGCGCGCGATCTTGCGCTCCACGCCGTAGAGGAAGGCCAGTTCGCGCCGCAGCCAGACCTCGGTCTCATGCTCCGCGCGCGAGCGCGGGGGGCGGTGGGCGTCGGGCGTGCGCGGGTCACGTGCCGGGCGCGGCTCCTCGGGGAACTCCATCACTGCTTCCACGACCTCCCTGGGCCAGCCGGGCTTTGTCCCGCACCCCGGCGAACACGGACAACTCGTCCCAAGGCCGGTGAAGCGACTGTCCCCCAATGATCCCCACCCCGGCAATACCAGGGCGAGACAGTTACCGTTCCGTTATAAAACGAGGACGATCATGGAGCATTCGACCCGAAATCGCCGCCATACAGGTGAATCGAGGTCACCCGCAGTGCCCGGCCGGGTGCTCCTCGGCGTCGGGCGCGCCACGGCCGATGGTGAGTATCTCGGAGGGCGCGTGCTCCACCTGGAGCGTGGTGTGTTCGATGTCGTAATCGTGCCGGAGCAGCTCCTCGAGCTCGATCCGCACGGCGTGGCAGTCCTGACCCGGCGCCACCAGCACGTGCGCGGACAACGCCGGGAAGCCCGAGGTGATCGTCCATACGTGCAGGTCGTGCACCTGGACCACGTCCTTGGCCTCGCGCAGCCGAGCGCCCAGCGCGGCCGGGTCGACGCCCTCGGGCGCGGCCTCCAGCAGGATCTTCCAGGCCTCGCGTACCAGCCCGTACCCGGCCTTGGCCATCAGCGCGGCGACGACGAGCGAGGCGACGGCGTCGGCGCGGTCGAAGCCGGTGGCCATGACCACGATGCCGGCGACCGCCGTCGCGAGGAATGCCCAGGCGTCGTTGAGGATGTGCTGGAAGGCGCCCTCGACGTTCAGGCTCGTCCGGTTGGCGCGGTTGATCAGCAGCGCGGCGGCCGCGTTCACCGCGATCCCGGCCAGCGCGGTCGCGGTGACCAGCGCGCCGTCCACCACCGGCGGGTGGATCAGCCGGTCCACGGCCTCGTAGACGAAGATGCCGACCAGGACCAGCAGCGTGATCCCGTTGGCCTGCGCCGAGAGGATCTCCGCGCGCTTGAAGCCGAAGGTCCAGCGGCCGTGCGCGGGCTTGGCGGCGAGCCGCATCGCGCCGAGCGCGAGCACCAGTGAGAAGGCGTCGGTCAGCATGTGGCCCGCGTCGGAGATCAGCGCGAGCGAATGGGCGGCGAGGCCGATGAGGATCTCGACCAGCATGTAGGCGAGGATCAGCCCGAGCGCGCCGAGCAGTAGCCGGCGGTCGGTGGCGGCGGTGACCGCCGCGCCGTGGTCGTGCCCGCCGTGGCCGTGTCCCCCGCGATCGTGCTCGTGCCCGTCGTCCACGCGCTGTACCCCGTGTCCTTCCCCGTGCGGTTGTGCCATACGGCCGAGTCTACCCGAAGGATGACAGTACATTGAGATATGACAATGACAACGATTGTCGCCGTCACCTGCGCCGCCGCCCGGCATCGCCGTTCAAATCGGGATGGAACGCCGCCTTTGCCAACGATCTACCAACCCCGCCCTTGCGGCTTTCCGCGTTCGATTCTTAACTCCAGGTTGCGGTCACAAGCCGCGAGACACCCACATACCCACTTCGGTTCGCGAATCCGAGGAGACTCATGTCCTTCAGGCGATCCACCCTGCGCGCCGGCATAGCCGCGGCCGCTCTCGTGCTGCCCGCGCTCGCGCCCGTCGCCGCCGTCGCCACCACCGCGGCCCCGACCGTGTTCACTCCGATGCAGAGCACTGCCGGCTCGGCCACCCCGTTCTTCATCAGCCACGGCGGCGGCGTCCGGCACGCCGGCTCGACCAGCACCAACTGGGCCGGCTACGCCGCCACCGGCAGCACGTACACCAGCGTGACCACCACCTTCAAGCAGCCCAAGGTGTCGTGCTCCTCCGGCACCCAGTACTCCAGCTTCTGGGTCGGACTCGACGGCGACGGCACCTCGTCGGTCGAGCAGACCGGCACCGAGGCCGACTGCAGCGGCTCCAGCGCCTCGTACTCCGCCTGGTACGAGATGTACCCGGCGTACCCGGTGACCTACGGCAACTCGGTCTCGCCCGGCGACACCATCGTGGAGAAGGTCATCTACGGGGGCTCCAACAGCTACGAGCTCTACCTCGCGGACACCACCAAGGGTTGGAGCCACACCACCAACAAGACCGGCAGCCACTCCCGCGGCTCAGCCGAGGTCATCGCCGAGGCCCCGTACAGCGGCGGCGTGCTGCCGCTCGCGAACTTCGGCACGGTCACGTTCAACAGCTCGACCGTGGACGGCTCCTCGCTGTCCTCCGTCAGCCCGACGAGCATCAACATGACCACCAGCTCCGGCACCGTCAAGGCGGCGACCGGGTCGCTGTCCGGCGGCACCTTCGCCATCACCTGGCACCACCGGTAGGCCTCGACCCGCGTCAGGACCTGCCCGTAGACCGCGATCGGCTGCTCCGTCTCCCCCTCCGGAGCAGCCGATTCGCCCTTCCTGCCCGGTATGCCGCACGATAGGGAGCGGGCGCGGTGGCACGGGCATGGAAAGTTGAGGGCATGGCTGCGGGTACGACGACGGGTTTCGCGGACGGCAACCGCGGTGCGGGGCCGCTCAGCGTGGCGGGCAAGATCAGCGTCGGATATCTGCGGCTGATCGTGCTGATCGACCTGCTCGGTGTGGTGTCCTACTCCTTCGGGCGGCAGGTGCACCGGCACTCGCACGGCGCCGGCTTCGGCAACTACTTCACCCCGTTCCTGCTCACGGCCAGCCTCGTCTCGGCCGCGCTGGCGGCGTTCCTGGCAATCATGCTGCGCCGCCGCAAGCACATCGCCTGGCTGTGCACGGTGGTCCTGGTCGGCTTCACGAGCCTGGCCGAGATCTACTGGCTGAGCCAGCCCGCGTATCGCCTGCACTGGTCCAACTGGGTGGCGATGGGGCTGACTTTGGGCCTGTTCCTCTGCCTGATGCTCGGCCGCAACGATTTCTACGCCAAGGGTGAGCAATCGAACCCGAAAACGGCGCTGCTCGTGGCGGTAGGGGGCGCGGCGGCGGCCACTGCGGTGGGCGTGGCGCTGCTGACCTGGTTCGGCACCGTCAACGACTCCTCCTTCAGCTCACGCATCGAGTACACGCTGCTGCGCCTACTGACGGTGGACAAGCAGGACGTCTCCGACCTGGGCATCATCAGTCCGCACTGGCTGGACGTGCTGATCAACGCGATGAGCCTGGTGCTGTTCCTGGCCGTGGTGTACGTGTTCTTCCGTGCGCCGCGCGGGCGGCTGCGGCACAGCCTGGAGGACGAGGCGCGGCTGCGCGAACTGCTGGCCAAGGAGCCGGAGCCGGACTCGCTCGGGTATTTCGCACTGCGCCGGGACAAGTCGGTGATCTTCTCGCCGTCCGGCAAGGCGGCGATCGCCTACCGGACCGTCGGCAGCGTGTCGCTCGCCGCGGGCGACCCGCTCGGCGACCCCGAGGCGTGGCCCGGCGCGATCGAGATGTGGCTGCGCGAGGCCGCGGAGCACGCGTGGGCCCCGGCGGTCGCGGGCGCGAGCGAGCAGGCGGGCGAGATCTTCGCGCGGCACGGGCTGAGCGCGCTCGAACTCGGCGACGAGGCGATCGTCGAGGTCGCCGACTTCACCCTCGAAGGCCGGGCGATGCGCACGGTCCGGCAGGCGGTGAACAAGGTCAAGCGCGCCGGGTACACCACCCGGATCCGGCGGCACCACGACATCGAGCCCGCGGAGATGGCCCGGTTGCGCGGCGCGGCCGACCACTGGCGCTACGGCCAGCCCGAGCGCGGATTCTCCATGGCACTCAACCGGCTCGGCGACACGGCGGACGGCGACTGCCTGATGATCGAGTGCTTCGACGCCGACGGCCGGCTGCGCGCACTGTTGTCCTACGTGCCGTGGGGCAAGGACGGGCTCTCCCTCGACCTGATGCGCCGTGACAAGGAGAGCGACAACGGCCTGGTCGAGTTCATGGTCATCGACATGCTGCAACGCGCGGCGGAATTCGGCGTCGCCCGCGTGTCACTGAACTTCGCGATGTTCCGCGCGGTGTTCGAGCGCGGATCGAAGCTCGGCGCGGGTCCGGTGCTGCGGCTGTGGCGCGGCGTGCTGCTGTTCTTCTCCCGCTGGTGGCAGATCGAGTCCCTCTATCGGGCTAACGCGAAATATCGTCCGATCTGGGAACCCCGCTTCGTGCTCTACGCCCGTTCGGCCGACCTGCCCCGGATCGGCATGGCGTACGCCCGGGCCGAGGGTTTTCTGGCGCTGCCGCAGATGCCCCGGCTGCCCTGGCAGCGCGGCAAGAAGAAGTGCGACTGACGGAGCGTCAGCCCGGCGAACGTCAGCCCTTGCGGAGAGCGTCAGCCCGGCGAAGCTTCAGCCCTCGCGGAGCGTCAGCCCTGCGGCCGGTACCAGGCCGAGGGCTTCCAGCCGTTCGTATTCCCCTTCGGCTTCTCCGGGTGGTCGGCGAGCCAGGGCCCGTCGTCGCGATCGGCGAAGTCGCGGTAGGGCGTGTTGATCACTTGGGCGGCAACCTGTTCGAACTGTGCCGGGTCATCGCGGAAGAAGTGGCCGCGCCGAGTCATGGTGTGCACCTGCTTGGACGAGTCCGCGTGGACGGGTGCGATCAGGCCGCCGACCCGGGGGTCGCCGAGAATCGCAAGTTGGCGCGACTGCCGCCACTGCGTCTCCTCGTCCTTGCTGAACCGCGCGCCGAACACGGAGTGCTCCGCGATCGGCATCCCGGACGACGGGTCGAGCACCTGAACGTACTCGTCCTTCGCCAGCCACCTGCCTGAACGCATCGGCAGCAACACCGGCGCGAGAATCAGGCTCAACAGATCGTCGGTCAGCTCGTGCCAGAAGGGCTCACGCACCCAGCGCCCGGCCCTCACCGGGAACACCCGCCACGCGCCGAAGCGCTGAACGAGGTACTGCTCGTATCGGCCGAGGCGCTGGACTCCCGCGCGCTTGTCGCCGAGCCGCTGCTGAATGCGCTCGATCAACCAGGGCTGAACGGGGATGGTCGAGCCGGCCGGGTAGAGCTCCGTCATGCGCTGGGGCCTCCGAGGAGATCGTGGATCTGCTGCGCCGACGCGTTCTGCTCCTCCGACCCCGGCGGCGGGGTGAAGGACACGGAGTTCGCCAGCAAGACCATCATCTCGCGGAAGAGCGTCCCGGACGCGGCATGCGGCGTGGAGAACTCGAGGGCCGCGAGCAGGTCGCCCTTCTCGCTCGGCACGATCGCTTCGAGCTGGTAGACATCCGCGTGACCTGGATCGCCCTGCTGCCCCGGCAGCGTCGGCTTTCGCAGGCTGCGCACACTCTCGAAGAACAGCGCCGGGCCTCCGGGCAGGTCCACGAGGTCTGCCTGAGCCTGATCGTCCGCGTTCGCCGCCGCCCGCACGAGGTCGCCGAGCACCAGTCGTGGATTGCGTTCCTCGCCGGTCGGCTGGAGGGAGACCACCAGCGTGGAGGACACGACGGACTCGTCAGGCGCCGTATGCCAACCGAGCCCGCAGTAGACGGTGTTGCGTTCATCAAGCTCCGTGAGCAGCGTCGCGAACGTGTTCAACGTCGCGTAGAGCAGGTCCTGCCGCTCTGGCGGGCAGAGCTCCGCGAGCACCGGTTCGATTTCGGCGAGCCGCTCGGCACTGTTCTCGACCGGAAGAGGCAGGTATCCGGACGGCAGCTCGAGCCAGATGCTCACGCCTTCATCGGCTTGCTGAGGCCCAAGGTTGTTGAGGAGATCCGCGACGCCCATCAGAACGCTTCCTGGAAGTCGTGGTAGAGGTTCATGCCGACCTTCTTGGCCCGCATGCCGAGCTCGATGTTGAGTTTCGCCCCGTCGTTCAGCGCGGTGCCGCTGACCTTCTCGACCACGGAGGCGACACCCTTCGTCGACATGCTGAGCTGGTGCGCCTTGAGCGTGACCAAGTCGGCGATCTTGGAACTGCTCTTGACGGTGTCCTCGGCTGCCTGCTCGCCGTCCTTGGCGAGTTGGGGAAGCTTGCTGACGAGGGAGGGCACGTCCTCCGCCGCCTTGGCGGCGTCCGTGGCGAGCTTGTCCGCCTTGCCGAGGTACTTCAGCGTGCCGACGCCGGGTATCGCGCTGAGCAGGTCGCCGCCGGTGGTCACCGCGGCCTCGATGTTCGCCTTGGTGAAGTGCCCGGTCAGCAGGCCGCCGAGCGCGTCGCGCGTCTTCGGGTTGGCGAGGTCCATCGCGAACGCGCCCGCACCGGCGGCCAGCGCTACTGCCCCCGCCACCAGGTCGATCGGCGGCGGGGTGCACAGCGCGACCAGACCGGCTATCGCCGAGATCGTGGACAGGATCGAGTGGATGGCGTTCGCGTGCTGTTCGATCCAGTTGCCGACCGTGCTCAGGGCGCTGCCGATGTCGTGCAGCATGCTGGAGAACCAGCCGGGCTTGTGCGGGGCGAGGCCCTTGGTCGCGTTCTCCAGCTGCGAGGCGTAGTTCCGCGCCGCCGAATCAACCTCCTGCTGCAGCTGGCGGGCCCGCTGGAGGATCGAGTTCAGCTCGTCCTGCGCCTGCCGCTCCGCCGCGTTGGCGTCGTTGACCGCTGATTCGGCCTGATCGAGCGCTGACTGGGCCTGCTGCAGCGCCTGCGGGTCGGTGAAGACCTCGCCGATCAGGTTGAGGTTCGGATTCGACTTCGCCTGGGAGACCTGCGCCTGCGCGTTCCGCAGGGCCTCGCGCGCGGTGGCGGCCTCCTGGTCCAGGTTCTGTGCGGTCTGCTTGAAGCCGACGAGGTCCTTGTACCAGTTCTGAATCGTGCCGGTGGCCTCGGTGAGCGACTGCTGCGCGTGCTGCAGATCGGTGACGAGCTTGTCGTTGAAGTGCGAGCGGAACGCGTCGGCCGCGTCGCCCACCCACACGCCCGAATCGGAATTGCGCATCTGATCGAGCAGCTTCCCGGACTCCTGCATGGCGCTCGTGGCCTTGTTGACCATGCTCTCCAGCGCCTCGACGTCCCCGGGCACTCCCGGTGCCGGGTTGAAGCCCAGGTGCGGATAGCTGCTGCTGTCGTCGAAAGACGCGTCGAACACAACATCCAGTGACATGGAATTCCCCCTATTCCTGCAGCAGGGTGTTGATCTTCCCGAGCGCCTGCTGCACGGTCTGCTCGGTCTGCCGGTAGTTCTGGTGCACCTTGTTCACACCCTCGGTGCACTCTGAGATCGCCTGTTGCAGCTGGCCGAGCCCGTACTTCCAGGTGCTCTGGAAGTCCTTGGCCGCGCCGACCAGCGTCTGCGGCCCGATCTGGCCGTCCTGCGCGGCGCCGAACGCCTGCAGCGCCTGGTCCATCTGCTCCCCCGCCTGCTGCAGGGTGCTGGTCATCTTGGACAGCACGTCCAGATCGACCTTGAAGAAATCCGCCATTGATTGCCCCTCAACCCCGTGTGCGCGATCGGCTCCCCGAGACCCGACGCATCGTGTCGCGCCACGATGGGCCCACACGGTACCGGCATATCATCAGGAAATCCACTATCTCCGCGCCGCGATCTCACCGCGTGGACACCTCCACCCCGGTTCCACCCCCGGGTGGATCCACCCGCGCCGCCCCGGGACGTACCTTTGACACGTAAAGACCCGACGACGACGGCGGTAGGGCGACGTGTGGCTGCTGCGTGATCTGCTGCGGTGGGATTCCGACGGCGCGACGGCATTCAGGCTGCCGTGGTCCGGCCCGGAAGGTCCGAACGCGGGCCCGGGTCTGCTGGAAGGCGTGCGGGATCCCAGGTCGCGGGAGACGGCCGGCATCCGGTCCATGTTCCTGCTGGTGATGATGATCGTCCAGCTCAGCACGGTCGGCAATCTGGGCTGGCACGGGATCGGCCTGACCGCGAACGTCGTCAGCATCCTGTGTGTCCTCGGCTGCGCGTGCTGGGTCGTCGGCTGGTTGCTGAACTGGCGGTTCAGCCCATACCTGGCGCTGGTCGGCCTGCTCGTGCTCGGCACCGGCGGCGCACTGCTGAGCGGCCTGCTCGTGCGCGACCTCGCCGCCAGCCCCGCCTTCCCGGCCGTGGCGGCGGTGGTGATCTCCGCTCGCTGGCCCTCCGGCCGAGCAGCACTCGTCGTCGGCTGGTTCGAGCTCGTGCTCCTCGTCACCGCGGCCACGCAGGGCTGGCACCAGTTGGAGTCCAACGGCCTCGGCTACGGGAGCCTACTCCTGGGCATGTACGGCCTCGGCGTCGGCAGGCGCTCGTACGTGCTGCGCGCCGAGAGCGCCGAGAAGCTGGTGCGGGAGACGGAGCGGGCGAACGACGAGCAGGCGCACGCGGCGGCGCTGGCGGAACGCAGCCGGATCGCGCGCGAGATCCACGACGTGCTGGCGCACTCGCTCGCGGCGCTGACCGTGCAGCTCGAGGCGGCGGATGCGCTGCTGGATTCGGGCAACGAGGCCGCGACGGAACGTGCGCACACGTACGTGCAGAAGTCGCGCCGGATCGCGCGCGAAGGTCTGGTCGAGACGCGGCGCGCGATCGCGGCGTTGCGCGAGGACGCCCCGCCGCTGCCGGAGTTGCTGCACGGCTTGGCTGACGCATACCGCGGCGACACGGGAGCAGAGGCAAAGGTCAAGATCGAGGGCCTGACGCGTCCGTTGCAGGCGGACGCGGGCCTGACGGTCTATCGGGCGGCGCAGGAATCGCTGACGAACGTGCGCAAGCACGCACCCGGCGCCCCGGTCCGGCTGAAGCTGGTGTTCGGCGAGGAAGAAGTCGTGCTCACCGTCGCGAACGGCGCTCCGACCGAGCCGCCGAGCGCACTGGCGGAGTCAGGGGGCGGATACGGCCTGGCCGGGCTGAAGGAGCGGGCCGAACTGATCAGCGGGAGCCTGGAGGCCGGGCCGTACGCGGCCGAGGAGCTGGCCGGCCCCGGCTGGCGGGTGACCCTGCGCCTGCACGGCTGAGATCACGGATATCCTCGGCCCATGGCCGATGAATCGATTCGTGTCCTGGTGGTGGACGACCAGGCGGCGGTGCGCGAGGGTCTGGCCACGCTGCTCGACCTGACCCCCGGAATAGAGGTCGTCGGCACGGCACGCGACGGCGCCCACGCCGTGCAGCTCGTCGCCGAGCAGCAGCCCGCCGTCGTGCTGATGGACCTGCACATGCCGGGCATGGACGGGATCCAGGCCACGGAGCAGATCACGCGCGAGTACCCGGGGGTGCGCGTGGTGGTGCTCACGACGTACGCCGACGACGCGTCGATCCAGGGCGCACTGCGTGCCGGCGCGCTCGGCTACCTGACGAAAGACGCCGACCGAACGCAGATCGCCCGCGCGGTGCAGGCGGCGGCGGGCGGCCAGTCCGTGCTCGACGAGGCAGTGCAGCGCAGGCTGATCGCGGCGATAGGGTCCACGGCCACGTCACCCGAGGCTGCCGCCGCCGCTCCGCCGATCCCCGCGGCTCCCCCCGCCGGACTCACCGCCCGCGAGGTCGACGTGCTGCGCCTGATCGCCGCCGGACGCTCGAACCCCGAGATCGCCAAGGAGCTCTTCGTCTCCGAGGCGACCGTGAAGACGCACATCAACCACGTCTTCGCCAAGACCGGCGCGCGGGACCGGGCCCAGGCCGTGCGCTTCGCGTACGAGCACGGCCTGGTCGCGGATTCCTGAGGTGGCGGGTCTTCTGTCGCGGCGGGTCTTTTGTCGCGGCGGGTCGTCTGTCGCGGAGGTTGGCGGCGGAGGGCTCGCGGCAGCGGGTTCCTCAGCTCCTCCGCGAAGACCTGAGGCTGCTGTCTTCAGGCGCCCGCCCTCTTTCCTCAGCTGCCTCTTTCCTCAACTGCGGCCTCCGCCGTCTCGGCCGTCTCAGTCATCTCAGCCGTTCGTGACATTCCCGCAGAGGTTGTCCACCGCGTCGCCCTCAGGGCCGAGCCGGTTGGCCACGGACTCGAGGTCGGTAGCGGCCGACTGATCGCCGGATTCCACCGCCTTGAGGTCCGATATCAGCTTGCCGAGGTCCGTGTCGAAGGCCCGGAGCTTGGCCTTGACGTCGGCGTGCGTGGCCTTGGCGACGTCCGCGTCGAGATCGCCCTTGATCGTCTGCATGTCGGAGATCATCGTGCCGAGCGCGGTCTTCACCGCACTGGAGTCGTTGGAGTTCTCCGCGGTGGTGAGCGCCGACTCGTCGGTGGTCAGCTTGCTCTGCATCGACGAGGCGGCGGACTCGGACGAGACGCACGCCGGGTCCGCGGCCGTCGAGTTCGCCAGTTTGTAGATACCGAAACCGGTAGCGCCCGTGACCACGACCGAGATCACGATGCCGATGGTCGCCGCCGTCTTCCCCGCACCGCCGAGCGCCTTCACCCTGGCGAGGCCGATGATCGAGAAAATGAGACCGACCAGCGGAACCCAGCACAGGATCGCACCGGTCAGCGCCAGCCCGTTCGTCCGCTTCGGCGCCGCGCCCCCGTAGGGCGCCCCCGCGTACGCACCGCCGTACGGGTCCGTCCCGAATCCCGGCTGCGGCTGCCCGAAGCCGGGCTGTCCCTGTCCGGGATCGCCATACTCGTACTGCGGCTGCCCATATCCCGGCTGCCCGTATCCCGGCTGACTTTGTCCGGGGTCGCCGTACTGCGGCTGAGCCTCGAACTGCCCCGGCGTGCCGAGCGTCGACTGCGACTGCCCGTACGGATACTGCTGCTGCCCCTGATGACCCTGGCTCTGACCCTGGCTCTGCTCAGGCATCGGCGTGCCGTACTGAGGCTGCGGCTGCGACTGGTTCGGCACCGGCGTACCGAACTGGGGCGCCTGCCCGTACTCCTGCCCGTACTGCTGTTGCTGCTGCTGCCCGTTCCCACCGAACGGCGCCTGCTGCTGCCCGTGGCCCTGCTGCTGCGGGTCGTACGGCGGCTGGGCAGCCCCCCACTGATCTGACATTGAGTGTCACCTCGGACTGGTCATCAAGAGCCGAACGACAGCGGATCCTATAAGCGGACCGCAGGTCACAACACTGCCGCCCGCCATTCGCCGCCGAACCGTAACAACAAGCCGTGAAGTCTCACCCGTCGGACAGTCCCGCACACCGATCACCCCATCGGCTGAAAACGGACACTCGACGGACCGTCACTTCCGCACAGAGATCTGACTCACCCGCGCCGCCCCGCAGCCTCGCACCCCTCCACCGAACACGCACGGACCAGCCATGACGCGTGCCCCGCGGCCCGAATCCGGGCATATTCCACCCATGATCGCCGCATCACCCTATCGATTTCCTAACGAACCCCAGCGACCCCCTGAGCCGCTGGCAGTAGGGCATCCTTTGTCGGTAAGCTGAAACAGGTACGGTTGAGTCGCGGGCGCGCGGCACAGGCGCACAGAGCGTAAGAGCTGCGAACGGGGCGGTTCGTGCACCTACCACGGCGCCCCGGGTATTGAATGAGCCTGAACTGGGGGTACCTGTCGTGGGCGGAAGTTTCAAGGTCGAACTGCAGGAGTTGGAGCAAGCACGCAACACACTGCAGAACCTGCTGCAAGATGTCTTCACCGACGTGTCGAGCCCGGTGCATCCGGTGACGTTCCAGAACAACACCGCGTCGAGTATCCAGCAGGGCCAGTACAACTCCATGACCTACAAGGTCGCCAACATGGACGGTGGCTCGACCTCGTCCAACTTCGGCCCGATGGACCAGGGCGTCCCCGCCATCACCGCGCTCAACAGCGCGCACGGCGCCGCGCACGCCGCGATCCTCTCGCTGCTCGACGACCTGAACTCGCAGATCAACCTGCTGCACGACCGCGCCACCAAGACGCATCAGGTCTACTCGCAGACCGAGGACGCGCTGCACGTCAGCGTGACCAACGTCGCGAAGAACATGTGAGATCGAGGGAGGGGAGCGAGTACCCATGAGCGGTTTCAACCAGCAAGCGGTCAACGACAACGGCGGCGTGGCCTGGGCAAAGCAGGTCGCGCAGACCATGGATCCCGGCGCCATCGACAGCCAGATCCAGGGCTACCAGTCGGCCATCAGCTCACTGGCCAACGTGCAGTCCACGCTGCAGAACGTGAAGAACAACCTCGCCTCGTCCTGGTCCGGCGACGCGGCCGACCAGGCGCAGCAGTCGTTCCAGACATCGCTCAACCACGTACAGCTTACGCAGGAAACCATTTCTCAGGCAGTTATTCCTGCACTGCAGGGCGCCAAAGCCGCGCAGCAGCAGTACGTCAGCACAGTCTCAAGCGTGCCGGACGAGCAGCCCGTGCCGCAGAACAGCGTCATAGACGACGTCGGAAGCTGGTTCGGCGCCGAGACGCCGGCGCAGAAGGCGCAGAACCACAACACCGCGGTGCGGACACAGACTGCTGAGGCGCTCAACACGCTTTCGGATAGCTACGAGAGCTCGGCCAGCAAGCTCAATGCTGTGGGCGGCAGCCAGGAGACCCTGCACTCAACGAGTGACGCTGGGGCTTACAGCCTCGGCTCCGTTTCATCCTCATCCGGCGATGGCGCGGCCAGCAGCTACAGTTCACGCGTGAACGGAGGCGGCGCCACCGGCACGGCTGGCTACAGCCCCTCCTCACCGAATGGAACAGTCAACCCCGGATCCAACCCGAGTACTACGCTCGCTGGCACTTCGCCTACGCAGACTACGAATCCGC
>NZ_DASZKT010000220.1:0-5031 GCF_035552695.1 Actinospica sp. | reverse complement strand
GCACGAGCGGGACGGACGCCGGCCGAGCGAGGACGCCGCCGGACGCCGTCGGCGCGCTCGGCCAGACCACCGCGGCCGGCCCGGACGCCGCGGATGCCGGCATTGACGCGGTCGGCGGGATGGCCGCGTCGCGGACCGCTTCGCCCGGCTCGATCGCGATCGGCACCATCGCCGACTCGGGTCCGCCCGAGGCCGCCGCCCCGGCCCGGCCGGGCGCGCTGGATCCTGCTCCGGGGCCGGGGCCGGTCATTCCGCGCCCCAGTCAGCTCCCGACCGACATCGGGGACTTCACCGGCCGCGAGACGCCGGTCGAGCAGCTGTGCGCGCTGCTGCTCGGCGCGGACGCGACCAGCAATCCCGGCGCGGTGCCGATCGCGGTGGTGAACGGCGCAGGCGGGCTGGGCAAGACCACGCTCGCGGTGCACGCCGCCCACCAGGTCCGCGCGCAGTTCCCCGATGGCCAGCTCTACGTTGACCTGCTCGGGGCGAGCGCCCAGCCGGCCCAGCCGGGCGAGGTGCTGGCCCGGTTCCTCCGCGATCTCGGCCTCGAAGGGGACAAGGTCCCGGCTCACGACGACGAGCGGGCAGCGCTCTACCGGACCCGGCTGACCGGCCGCCGGGTGCTTATCCTGCTCGACAATGCCCGCGACGCGGCCCAGGTCCGCCAGCTGCTGCCCGGCAGCTCGTCGTGCGCCGTCCTCGTGACCACCAGGAACCGGACCCCGGACCTGGTGAACACCCGGTTCGTCGACCTCAACGTGCTCGAGGACAGCGAGGCGCTGGCCCTGTTCTCCCGGGTGGTCGGCCCGGAGCGGGCAGCGGCGGAGCCGGACGCCACCGCTGAGGTGCTCGTCGCCTGCGCCGGATTGCCGTTGGCGATCAGAATCTGCGCGGCGCGGCTGGCGGCGCGCAGGCAGTGGCGGGTCGGCACGCTGGCGGCCAGGCTCCGCAACGAGCACCGCCGACTCGACGAGCTCAGCATCGGCGACCTCGCCGTCCGGGCGTCGTTCCAGGTCAGCTACGACAGCCTCCGGTCGCCCGGCCGGGGCATCGACCCGGCCCGGGTGTTCCGGCTGCTCGGACTGTGGCAGGGGTCGTCGATCAGCCTGGCGGCCGCTGCTGCGCTGGTCGGAGCGACGGAAGACGACACCGCGGACGCGCTCGAGACCCTGGTCGACGCCAACCTGCTCGAGTCGCCCGCGCCGGACTGGTACCGCTTCCACGATCTGCTGCGGGTCTATGCCACCGAGCGCGCGGAAGCGGAGGAGCTCGAGTCCGCTCGCGGCGAGGCGGTGGGCAGGCTGCTCCGCTGGTACCTGGACACGGCCGAGGCCGCCGCCAACGCGGTCTCGCCGGGCCGCTACCAGGTGCCGCGCGAGCGGAGGACCGCAGACCATCCCCCGGTCGAGTTCGCCGGCATTGAAGACGCACTGGCCTGGTACGGGGATGAGCGGGCGAATGTCGTCGTCGCCACCCGCCAGGCTGCCGCGACGGGGCTGGACGGTGTCGCCTGGCGGCTGCCGCCGACCCTCTTCCCGGTGTTCAACCGGTGGAACAACTGGGCCGACTGCGTGACCACCCACCGGGTGGCGGCCGACAGCGCGCACAGGGCCGAGGATCGGCTCGGTGAGGCCTGGGTCCTCAACCAGCTCGGCTTCGCGCTGGTCAAGCTGCAGCAGGCCGAGGCGTTCGGCCATCTTGAGCGGGCGCTGGAGATCCGGCGGGAGTTCGGCGACACGCTCGGCGAAGCGCAGACCGCGATCGCGCTCGGCGAGGCCCATCGGAGCATGGAGGGGCCGGGGGAGGCGGCGCTCGCGAATGTGCGGCGCGCGGTCGACCTGCTGCGGCCACTGGGCGTGTCATCGCTTCTCGGCGTCGCGCTCAACAACCTCGGCGACCTTTACTACGGGCTTGGCGACCTGGATTCAGCGGCCAAGTGCTTTGCCGAGTCCCGCGAGATGGGCGGCCATTCCGAGGGATACGCCCTTGACGGCCTCGGCTGCGTATATCGCGATCTTCGCCGGCCAGACGACGCGATTGCCAGCTTCGGCGAGTCGGTGCTCAAGCACCGGGCATCCGGACAGCTCCGGGCCGAGGCAAGGGCGCTGAAGCACCTGGGCGAGGTGCGCGGTGAGATCGGGCGCACGGCCGCTGCGCGGGAGGCGCTGACCAGGGCGGTCGAGATATTCGAGCAGGTCGCCGATCAGCCCGAGGCGATGGAAACGGCCTCGCTGCTCGCTTCGCTGGCCGAGGATTAACGCCGCCGTCTCCCGTCATTTGCGCTATTAACGGCGGGCGACATCGCTAAGATCGCGGCGCGGGCTCACGCACCATATTCCTTTTTTATAGGGAATTGACGGCTCCCGGCGCTCTGCGCGGCGGGGTTATGGAAAGGACGGGAAACAAAATGAGTGAAGTGGTACCTGAGGACGCGGCGGCTCCCGAGGACGCGGCGGCTCCCGAGGACGCGGCTGCGCCGGAAGACGCGGCGGCTCCCGAGGACGCGGCCGCTCCTGAGGACGCGGCTGCGCCGGAAGACGCGGCGGCTCCTGAGGACGCGGCCGCTCCAGAGGATGCTGCGGCGCCCGAGGACGCGGCGGCGCCCGAGGCCCACGGGGTCTGAAATCACGCGCCGGCCAGCGAACTGACCCTTGACGTGCGTGCGGATGCGAAATGCTCGCAGCCGCGCGCACGTTGTTTGCCGGCTAGACTCGCGACGCGCATCCATGTATCCGTATGAGGAGTGACTGACCGTGCCTGAGGTCCGTATCGAAGCCGAGCCGCGCACCGAGTTCGGCAAAGGCGCGTCCCGCGCCATCCGCCGCGAAGGTCGTGTGCCCGCCGTCATGTACGGGCACGGCGCGGAGAACCGCCACTTCACGCTGCCCGAGCACGAGCTCATGCTCGCGCTGAAGACCCCCAACGCGCTGATCCGGGTCGAGGGCCTGCCCGGTCGGGCCGCGCTCGCGCTGCCGAAGGCGGTGCAGCGGCACGCGATCAAGGGCGTGATCGAGCACGTCGACCTCATCGAGGTCCGCAGCGGCGAGAAGGTCACGGTTGAAATCCCGATCCGGGTGAACGGCGAGGTCTTCTCCGGCGGCATTCTCGACCAGCAGATGGTTCAGCTTTCCGTCGAGGCGGAGGCCACCCACCTCCCCGACGGCGTCGACGTGGACGTCGAGGGCGCGCAGATCGGCACCCAGGTGTTCGCCAAGGACCTCACGCTGCCGAAGGGCACCACCCTCGCGGGCGACCCCGAGGCGCTGGTTCTGCACGTGATCGAGCCGCGGAGCCAGGCGCAGTTCGACGAGGAGATCGGCGAGGGCGGCGAGGAGACCGAGGCCCCGGTCGAGGTCCCGCCGGCGCCGGGCGCGGCCGAGGCGGCCGAGTAACAACAGCCGTGAGCTGACGGGGAGCCCGGCGCGCAGGTCGTGCCGCGCTCCCCGTACGCACATTGGAGCTTCCTCATATGGCGGACGACCGGTGGATCATCGTCGGGCTCGGCAACCCGGGCCCGGAGTACGCGGGCACCAGGCACAACGTCGGCCAGATGGTGCTGGCGCTGCTGGCCGAGCGGATGGGCGCGCGCTTTAAGTCGAACCGCACCCGCAACGACATCGCCGAGGGCCGCCTGGCCGGCCAGCCCGCGACGCTGGCCCGGCCGCACTCCTACATGAACCTGTCCGGCGGCCCGGTGGCGGCGCTGCTCGGGTTTTACAAGACCCCGCCCGAACGGACCGTGGTTCTGCACGACGAGCTCGACGTCCCCTTCGGCGCGGTCCGCCTGAAGCTGGGCGGCGGCGACAACGGCCACAACGGACTGCGCTCGATCACCGCCTCGCTCGGCACCCGTGACTACTACCGGGTCCGGTTCGGCATCGGCCGCCCGCCGGGCCGCATGGACGCGGCGAACTTCGTGCTCAGGGACTTCTCCGCCGCCGAGCGGAAGGAACTGCCGTTCGCCCTCGACCGCTGCGCCGACGCGGTCGAGACCCTGATAACCAAGGGCCTGACCGAGGCCCAGAACCTCTACCACACCGATCCGCCCGAGTAATCCGCGCGATCCGAGAGGCTCGAGCATGTCCGATCTACCCCCCGAGATCGACACAAGCAGACCGCATCCGGCCCGGGTCTACGACGCTCTCATCGGCGGCACCAGTAATTTCGCGGTCGATCGGGAGACGGTCGAGCGGGTGCTGCAGAGGTCGCCCAACGCCCGCGTCGCGCCGCGCGAGAACCGGGCGTTCCTCGGCCGGGCGGTCAGGTTCCTGACCGCCGAGGCGGGCCTGCGGCAGTTCCTCGACATCGGCGCCGGCCTGCCCACGGCGACCAGCGTGCACGAGGTCGCGCAGGCGATCGACCCTTCGTCCCGGATCGTCTACGTCGACAACGATCCGCTCGTGCTGGTCCACGCGCGCACCCTGCTTGCCTCCGCCCCCGAGGGCCGCACCGCTTACATCCAGGCCGACGCGCGCGATCCCGACGCCATCCTGACCGCGCCCGCCACCGCCGAGCTGCTGGATTTCAGCCAGCCGGTCGGGCTGCTGCTAGTCGGGCTGCTGCACCTGCTGGCCGACGCCGACCAGCCGGCCGAGATCGTCGCCACCCTGCTCAACGCCCTGCCGTCGGGCAGCTGCCTGGTCGCCTCCCACCTGACCACCGAGCACGACCGGGAGCGGACCGCGGCCGGGCAGGCGGTAATGCGCGAGGCCGGGATCACCATGCAGAAGCGCGACTCCAACGTCTTCGCCGAGATCGCCTTCGCCGGCCTCGACCTTGTCCCGCCCGGCCTGGTGCTGGTGTCCGAGTGGCGGCCGCCCGACGACTCCCCCCGCCCGGCGCCGGCCGAGGTGAACATCTACGGCGGGGTCGCCCGCAAACCCTGATGCCCCACGAGGCGCTTCGTTATATCCCCGATATAGTCGGGAGGAACGCGGAGGGAGGTTCCTGGGTCTGATGCCTTACCTGAATCCGAAAGGTGCAGGGGACAATAGCATGGTGCGCCGCGAGGCGCTTTACCGTATTCCCTGC
>NZ_DASZKT010000219.1:0-29103 GCF_035552695.1 Actinospica sp. | reverse complement strand
GTCCCCGGCATACTCGCCATGCCGCCGAGCACTCCGATCGAGAGCAGCTTGGACAGCAGGTCGTACTGGCTGTTGCCGTTGAACGGGATGACCATGCCGAACGCCGCTCCGGCGGCCGCTGCCGAGGCCACCCCGAGACCCATGCCGACGGCCGAGATCCGGTCCACGTCCACGCCGAGCAGCCGGGCGGCGACCGGGTTCTGCGAGGCGGCGCGCAGCGCCCGACCGAGCTTGGTGTACTGGCGGATCAGGTGCAGCGCGCCGAGCACGACCACCGCGAGGAGGAAGGCGAAGAACCGCACCTCGGGGATCTGGTAGCCGGCCACGGTCCACGAGTAGTTCGCGTAGGCCGGGGCGATGACGCGGATGTTGGTCTGATAGGAGAAGTCCAGCACGCCCTGGATCCCGATGGCCAGGGCGTACAGGACCAGCAGGCCGAGCTCGGCGCTCGACTTGTTCAACGGACGCAGCAGGACCGCGTAGATCACGTATCCGAGGACGAACATCACCGGAATGAGGATCAGCACGGACAGGAACGGATCGATGCCGAGGTCGCCGAAGAGCGTGTAGCTGAGATAGGCGGAGAGGATCGCGAAGATCGCCTGGGCGAAGTTCACGGTGCGCGCGACCCCGAAGATCATCGCCTGGCCGCTGGCGAGCAGCGCGTAGACGCCGCCGATCAGGATTCCGGCGATCGTGGCCTGGAGGAACAGATGCACGGGTCATCCCGCCCAGTACGGCTTGGCGATCGGGCTGGCGAGCGCCTGGCTCGGCGGGTACACGGGCAACAGCTGCCCCTGTATCCATTGCACGACGGAGTCGGCGCCCTGCGGTGTGCCGTTGGCGTCCCAGGTGAGGTCGCCCTCGACGGTGGGCCAACTGCCGCTGTGCAGTGCCGAGATGATGGTCGCGTTGTCGATCTTGCCGGTGCGTTGGGCCACCAGTTGGAGCAGTTGGCCGCAGGCGTACGCCTCGGCCGCGGCGGGGTCGATGCCGGCCGCGGTGCCGCCGTACTTGGCGATGTAGGCCTTGATGAAGGCGGCGTTGCCCGTGGTCTTGGCCTGCGGGACCCAGTCGCTCGCGCCGAAGATCCCGTTCACGTTGCCCGCTCCGACGCTCGCCGGGAAGGTCGGGTCGTTCGGTCCGCCGGTGAAGAACACGTATTTGGGCGTCCAGTGCGCCTGGACCATGCCCTTGACCTCGGCGACCGCGTCGGCGCCGCCGGTCCCCGAGACGATCAGGTCCGGCTTGGCCGAGACCAGCCGGGTCACCACGGGGCTCAGGTCGACGGTCTCGGCGGCGTAGGTCTGCGAGTACACCGTCTTGATGCCGGCCGCCTGCAGGCGCTGCTGGATGCGCGCGACGATGGCGGAGGTGAACGGGTCGTCGGCCGATGGGTAGGCGGCCGTCTTCGGGCGCTGATCCGCCGGCAGCGAGAGGATGTAGCCGGCGAACGCGTCCCCCGAGCTCACGATCGGCGCGGGCTGGGCGAGGAACAGGTTGTTCATATGCAGGTCGAAGACCTGGGGAGCGCCGCCCGAGGGCTCGATGAACGCGTAGCCGTAGCGCTTCGCGATCGAGGCCGCCGGGATGGTGAGCAGACTGGAGAAGGGGCCGAAGACGAGGTTGACATGGTCGGCCGTGATCAGGTTCTCGTAGTTGGTGACCACCTGGGTCGGGCTTGAGGCGTCGTCCACGATCTTCAGGCTGACCTTGCGTCCGAGCAGCCCGCCCTGCGCGTTGACGGTGTCGGCCCACAGCTGGTAGCCCTTCTCGGCCGGCCCGGCGAGGTCGGCGAGGTCGCCGGAGAGCGACATCGACACCCCGACGACCAGCGGGGAGGAGTTCGCGCCCCCGCCCTGCGACGAGGCCGGCGAGGCCGAGCAGGCGCCTGCCGCCAATGCCGCCAGGCATACGGGCACAGCCCAGGCGGACCGTCTCACGGTGGATCTCATGGTTCGCATCGCCTTCTTCCTTGAAAGCTTCCCGGGTCCTGCCCACCGCTGTTGGTAACAGTGATTCCTCATTGGGAACACTGTTGCCGTTAGGGTACTGCGTACCCAGCTCGCGTCAAGACCGGTGGATGGCGGGGCCCGTCGTCACAGCGAACGGGCGATCAGTTCCTTCATGATCTCGTTGGCCCCGGCGAGGACGCGCAGAACCCTGTTGTTCACGGACAGCCGGGCGATCGGGTACTCGACGCAGTACCCGTATCCGCCGAACAGCTGCTGGCAGCGGTCGACGACCTCGCCGGTGCGGTCGGTGATCCAGTACTTGGCCATCGAGGCGTTGGCGGCGTCGAGTTCGCCGCGCAGGTGCCTCTCGATGCAGTCGTCGAGGAAGACGCCGTTGACGCGCGCGATCGTGGCGCACTCGGCGAGCTCGAAGCGGGTGTTCTGCAGTGCGAACAAGGGTCGCCCGAATACCTGGCGCTCCTTCGTGTAATCGACCGCGAGCGCCACGGCGGCCTCGGTGATCGCCTGCCCGATGATCGCGGTGAGCAGCCGTTCCTGCGGCAGTTGCTCCATCAGCTGGTAGAAGCCGTGTCCCTCCTGCCCGCCGAGCAGGTGCGCGGCGGGGACGCGCAGTTCGTCGAAGTACAGCTCAGTGGTGTCCTGGCTCTTCTGGCCGAGCTTGCGCAATATCCGTCCGCGGGAGAAACCGGGGGTGTCGTCACCGACCTCGGCGACCAGCAGGGACACACCCGCGGCGCCCAACGAGGTGTCGGTCTTGGCCGCGATGATCAATAGGTCGCACAGCCGGCCGTTGGAGATGAAGGTCTTGGCACCGGTGACGAGATACTCGTCACCGACACGTCTTGCGCGAGTGGCTATAGCCTGGAGGTCTGAACCGGTGCCGGGTTCGGTCATCGCGATCGAGCCCACCCACTCTCCGCTGCACAGCTTGGGCAGCCACCGCTTCTTCTGCTCCTCGGCGGCGTAGGCGAGGAGGTAGTGCGCGACGATCCCCTCGCTCACCGCGAAGCCGAGACTGTCAGCGCCGGCCCTGACCTGCTCCGCTATCAGGACGGCCAGATTGGCGAAGGTGCCTCCGCCGCCGCCGTACTCCTCGGGCACCGACATTCCCGACAGCCCAAGCCGACCGGCACGGACATAGAGGCTCTTGTCCGGGTGCCCCTGCGCGGCGTACTTCTCCTCGTTCGGGGCGACCTCCTTCTCGAAGTACGTGCGTGCCAGGGCGCGAACGGCTTCGAGCTCGTCGTCGCTCCAGCGGGGGCGTTCGGCCATCAGTCCTCTCCTTCCACGAAGTCGGTGCGGTCGGGGTCGCGCCACGGCAGGAAGTCCGGCTGGTCCTTGTCCACAGTCCCGGTGAACGCGGGCGGTCGGCGCTCCAGGAAGGAGCGAACGCCCTCGACCGCGTCGGCACTCTGCGCGCAGCTCGCGATGAGCCGGGAGTCCAGGGCGAAGGCGGGCTCCGGAGAGTCCAGGGGGCCCATCCGGTACAGGGCTTGGCGGATCACGGCGGTCGAGACCGGCGCCGTCCTGGCGATGAGTTCGCGTGCCAGTTCGTAGGCCGCGTCGAGAACATCCGTGGACGGCTGAAGCGCGGTCACGAGCCCGGCCTTGAGGGCCTCGTCGGCGCCGATCAGGCGTCCGCTGATCATCCAGTCCATGGCGCGGCCCATGCCGACGAGCCGGGGCAGGAACCACGTCGAGCCGCCCTCCGGGTAGATGCCGCGGCGGGAGAAGACGAAGCCGAACCTGCTGTCCTGCGCGGCGATCCGGAAGTCGGCCGGCAGGATCATCGTCGAGCCGACCCCGACCGCGGCGCCGCGCACCGCGGCGATGACCGGCTTCTCACTTCCGTAGAGCAGCCGGGTGACCCGGGTCGCGGGCTCGGTCCACGGCGACGAGGCGGCCGGGGCCGGGTCGTCCGCCTCCGTGACGCCGAGGCCGCCGCCGCTCAGATCGGCGCCGACGCAGAAGTCCTCGCCCGCGCCGGTGAGCACCACGACACGGACCTCCTCGTCCGCGATCGCCGCGCGCAGTGCGTGAGCCGCCTCGTCGGCCATGCGGACCGTGTAGCCGTTGCGGGCCTCAGGACGGTCCAGGGTGACGGTCGCTATACCTTCGTGCGCTTCGTAAGCGATCTGCGTGTACTCCATCGGACTCCTCCGCAGTCTGGTGCGCTGGTCATGGCGGGTCGGCGGCGAGGAGCGTGCGCATCATCAGGGTCCGCAGCTCCTGCGCGAGGCGCGGGCGGGCGATGAAACGCCCTGTCTGAGCGAGGTCGTTGACGACGGCGAACGCGGCGTGGACCCGGATGCGGGTCTCCTTGGAGGGCTGCTCCGGTGAGGCCGCCGCGACCAGTTCGGCCCAGAACTCGGTGTACGCACGCTGCCAGCGGCGCACCTCCGTGCGGTCCCGGTCCGGGAGGTTGTGGCCCTCGCGGAAATAGGCGGCCACCAGATCGCGGTGCCCGATCACGACATCCACGTAGGCGCCGACGGACAGTTCGAGTGCGGCTCGGGGAGGCAGATCGGCCGCCCGCACCTGTTCCACGGCCTCGTCCAGCCGCTCCCCGATCCGGTTCGCGGCGGCCTGCAGCAGCTCCATCTTGCCGCCGATGTGGCTATAGATACTCGGTCCGGCGATCCCGGCCGCAGCGCCGATGTCCTCGACGGTCACCGCGTGGTATCCACGCTCGCGGAACAGCCGGGCGGCGACGGCGAGCAACTGCTTCCTTCGGGTGTCGAGGCCGGGCGATTCCGCGATCGACGCCGCCGTCCGGATCGGGCTTTCCACTTCGCCCGGTACGGGCAGATCCGCGGCGAGCAGGTCAAGGGCGGTTGCCGTCAACAATCGCTCCAGCTCCGCCTGCGGCGGCCGAACGCGGTGGTCGGAGATGCTGCCGAAGACGCTCAACGCCGCCCAGGTCAGCAGTTCGGCGTCCGATTCGGGCAGCTCCGGCCGCAAGAGGTGGAGCTCGCGCACGAGCGGAATCACGCCACGCGCCGACACGTCCGCCACACTCACCCTTTCCTCAGTGCTCAGATACCGCCCCTCGCGCCGCCACAAGACGCCGAAATCCGGGTGCCTGACGACGAACGCGGCGAGCTGTGCGTACACCTGCGCCAGCCGCTGCTGCGACGGTGCGCCGTGCGGGGCGGCTCGATCGCCCAGGCTCCGCTCGACGAGCTCGGCGGTCTCCTCGAGGCCCTCGCACAGCAGGTGGACGAGAATCGCCTGCTTGCTCCGGAAGTGCCGGTAGATCGCCGGGCCGCTGACCCCGGCGGCGGCGGCGATGTCGTTGACCGAGACGTTGTGGAACCCCTTCTGCGCGAACAGCTCGGCGGCGATCCGGGCGAGTTGCTCGCGCCGGGATCGCCGAGGGGGGCCCGGCGTCGGCATGCCGCGGTTCCTCTCCTGAAGTTAATCGTGACTAGGCAGATGGTAGGCGCAACTTTCCCTTGACAGCAAGTAGTGCGATCAGTCAGGTTAATAGCCATTAGGCAGTTTCGGCACCGAGCGCGGATCGATCGGCACGCAAAGGAGCGTCTCCGTGACCACTGAGGCATTCGTCTACGACGCGATCCGGACCCCTCGGGGCCGGGGCAAGAAGTCCGGTTCGCTGTACGGGGTCAAACCCGTGTCACTCGTCGTCGGACTGATCGACGAGGTCCGGCGCCGCAACCCCGCCCTGGATCCCGGGCTGATCGAGGACGTGGTGCTCGGCGTGGTCACCCCGGTGGGTGATCAGGGCTGTGATATCGCCAAGACCGCGGCGCTGCTGGCGGGGCTGCCGGACACCACGACGGGTGTGCAGGTCAACCGGTTCTGCGCGTCGGGCCTCGAGGCGGTGAACCTCGCGGCGCAGAAGGTGCGCGCCGGTTCCGAGGAACTCGTCCTGGCCGGCGGGGTCGAATCGATGTCCCGGGTCCCGATGGGCTCGGACGGCGGGGCGTGGCCGCTGGACCCGGCCACCGCGTACGACACCTACTTCATCCCGCAGGGCATCGGCGCGGATCTGATCGCGACCATCGAGGGCTTCTCCCGTGCGGACGTGGACGGCTACGCCCTGAGGTCGCAGGAGCGCGCCGCGGCGGCGCAGGCGGCAGGGTACTTCAAGGACTCGGTGGCTCCGGTTCGTGATGTGAATGGCCTGATAATCCTCGAGCACGACGAGCACGTCCGGCCCGGCACCACGCTCGAGGCACTCGCCGCGCTCCCGCCCTCGTTCGCCCAGATCGGCGATGTCGGCGGCTTCGACGCGGTGGCGCTGCAGAAGTACCACTGGGTCGAGCGGATCGAGCACGTGCACACCGCGGGCAACTCCTCCGGGATCGTCGACGGCGCCGCCCTGGTACTTATCGGCAGCGAGCAGGCAGGCCTGGAGGCAGGGCTGCGGCCGCGGGCGCGCATCGTCGCCACCGCCCTTTCCGGCTCGGACCCGACGATCATGCTGACCGGTCCGGTCCCGGCCACCCGCAAAGCGCTCGCCAAAGCCGGGCTCACCGTCGAGGACATCGATCTGTTCGAGATGAACGAAGCGTTCGCCGCGGCCGTCATGCGCTTCGCGAAGGATCTTCAGATCCCGCTGGAGAAGGTGAATGTCAACGGCGGAGCGATCGCGCTGGGCCATCCGCTGGGCGCGACCGGCGCGATGCTGGTGGGCACGGTGATCGACGAGCTGGAGCGGCGCGGGCAGCGCTACGGCCTCTGCACCCTGTGCGTGGGCGGCGGCATGGGCATCGCCACCGTCATCGAGCGCCTGTGAATCCGGCGAATCAGCCGGCTACCCGACCGCGACCACCGAGACGAGACGAGAGACTTCAGCGATGACCGAGCACACCCACTTCCGCTGGGATCAGGGCGAGGACGGCGTTCTCGTCCTGACCATGGACGCCCCCGGCCAGTCGGCGAACACGATGAGCCAGGCCTTCCTCAACGACCTGGCCGGACTGCTGGACCGGCTCGAGGCGGAGAAGGACACGATCGCCGGCGTGGTGATCACCTCGGCGAAGAAGACCTTCTTCGCGGGCGGCGACCTCAAAGAGCTGATAAAGGCGAGGCCCGAGGACGCCGCGGAGGTGCTCGCGTTCTCCACCCGCACCAAGGCAATGCTGCGCAGGCTGGAGACGCTCGGACGTCCGGTGGCCGCCGCCATCAACGGCACGGCGCTCGGCGGCGGTCTCGAGATAGCCCTCTCCTGCCACCACCGGATCTCCCTCGACACCCCGGGCGCGCAGATCGGCCTGCCCGAGGTCGGCCTCGGACTGCTGCCCGGCGCCGGCGGCGTGGTGCGCACCGTGCGCATGCTCGGCATCACCAGCGCCCTGACCGACGTGCTGCTGAGGGGACAGCGCCACGCGGTGCCCGCCGCCCTGGAGATCGGGCTGATCGACGAGGTCGTCGGCACGCCCGAGGAAATGCTGGCCCGGGCGAGGCAATGGGTGAAGGAGAACCCTGAGGCCGTGCAGCCCTGGGATGTCAAGGGCTACAAGATCCCGGGCGGCACGCCGTCCACTCCGGCGTTCGCCGCCGCCCTCCCGGCGTTCCCGGCGAATCTGCGCAAGCAGCTCAAGGGCGCGAACTACCCGGCACCGCGCAACATCATGGCCGCTGCCGTCGAGGGAGCGCAGGTCGACATCGAAACCGCCTTCACCATCGAGAGCCGTTACTTCGTGCAGCTGGTCACCGGCCAGATCGCGAAGAACATGACTCAGGCCTTTTTCTTCGACCTCCAGCACATCAACGGCGGCGGCAGCCGCCCCCCGGGGCACGACAACTGGCGCGCGACCAAAGTCGGGGTGCTCGGCGCGGGGATGATGGGCGCCGCCATCGCCTACGTCTGCGCGCAAGGCGGCATGGACGTGGTACTCAAGGACGTCACCGTCGAGGCCGCCGAGAAGGGCAAGGGCTACGCGGCGCAGTTGCTGGACAAGGCCGTAGCACGCACGAAGACCAGCCGCGAGCGCGCCGACGAGGTGCTCGCCCGGATCAACCCGGCGGCCGACGCCGCGGATCTGCACGGCTGCGATCTGGTCATCGAAGCGGTCTTCGAGAACCCCGAGGTCAAGAAGAAGGTGTTCCGGGAGATCGAGGACATCGTCGCCCCCGGTGCGCTGCTCGGCTCCAACACCTCGACCCTGCCCATCACCACGCTCGCAAGCGGTGTGCGGGACCAGGAGAATTTCATCGGACTTCACTTCTTCTCCCCCGTCGACAAGATGCCGCTACTCGAGATCGTCGTCGGCGAGAAGACCTCTGACGCCGCGTTGGCCAAGGCCCTCGACCTCGCCGCTCAGATCGGCAAGACCCCGATCGTCGTCAACGACAGCCGCGGCTTCTTCACCAGCCGCGTCATCGGCAAATTCCTCGAAGAAGCCATGGCCATGCTCGGCGAGGGCATCCACCCCGCATCGATCGAGCAGGCCGCGCTCCAGGCCGGCTATCCGGCCCCGGCCTTACAGCTGATGGACGAGCTGACGCTGACCTTGCCGCGCAAAATCCGCCTGGAGTACATCGCCGCGCTCGAGAGCGAGGGCGGGCAGTGGCGCAAGCACGGTTCCGAGGCAGTCATCGACCGGATGATCGACGAGTTCGACCGCAAGGGCCGCTCCACCGGCGCAGGGTTCTACACATACGTGGACGGCAAACGCACCGGGCTGTGGCCGGGCCTGGTCGAGCACTTCACCAAAGCCGGTCACGAGATCCCCTTCCAGGACATGACCGAGCGCATGCTCTTCGCCGAGGCCATCGACACCCTCCGCTGCTTCGAGGAAGGCGTCCTGCGCTCCGTTCCCGAAGCCAACATCGGCTCCATCTTCGGCATCGGCTTCCCCGGCTGGACCGGCGGCGTCATCCAATACATCAACCAGTACCCAGGCGGCACCGCGGGCTTCATCGCCCGCGCACGCGAACTCGCCAACCGATACGGCGAGCGCTTCGCCATCCCCGGCCCACTGGTGGAGATGGCCGCGAGGCGCTAGCGATGGCGATCGATCTGACCGTGAACACCGCCATACGCACCCTGCGCCGACGCACCGCCGAGTTCATCCGCGACGCCGTCGTGCCCGCCGAACTCGCGATGCTGGCCGGCCCCGGGACTCCCGACGACGCACTGCGGATCCGGCTCCAGCAGCAGGCCCGGACAGCAGGGGTCTTCGCCCCCACGGTCCCGAGGGACCTCGGCGGCCTCGGCCTCGACCTGCGCGGCCAGTCCGTCGTCCTGGAGGAGGCCGGATACAGCCTGCTCGGCCCGCTCGCGATGAACTGCGCGGCGCCCGACGAAGGGAACATGCACCTGCTCGAGATGATCGCGAGTCAGCCGCAGCGCGAGCGCTACCTCGAGCCCCTCGCAGTGGGAGCGATCCGCTCCTGCTTCGCGATGACCGAGCCCCCGCCGGGAGCCGGTTCCGACCCGGGCCAGCTCGCCACGACCGCCCGGAGATCGGGGCAGGGCTGGCTGATCGAGGGCCGCAAGTGGTTCGCCACCGGAGCCGACGGCGCCGCGTTCGCCATCGTCATGGCCCGCACCGGAGGCAACGTCGGCGCACCGGAGGCGACCATGTTCCTGATTCCGGCCGACACGCCCGGCTTCCGGCTCACCCGCCACGTGCCGGCCCTCGACTCGGCATTCGTCGGAGGCCATGGCGAGATCGAACTGACAGACTGCCACCTCGGCGATGACGCCGTGCTCGGCCGGGCGGGCAAAGGCTTCACGTACGCCCAGGTCCGACTGGCTCCGGCACGCCTGACCCACTGCATGCGCTGGATCGGCCTGGCCCGGCGGGCGCATACGATCGCGCTGGCGTACGTGCACGGCCGGACCGCCTTCGGAAACCGCCTCGGCGAGCTCGGCATGGCCCAGCAACTGATCGCCGACAACGAGATCGACCTCGCCGCGTCGCGCGCGCTCATCCGCGAGGCCGCGTGGCTGGTGGACACCGGCGGCTCCGGCCGCCACGAGACCTCGATCGCCAAGACCTTCGTCGCCGAGGCCGTCGGCCGCATCGTCGACCGTTCGGTGCAGTTGTGCGGAGCCAGCGGGATCTCCGGAGACCTTCCGCTCAGCGCCTACCTTCGGGAGGTCCGGGCCTTCCGGATCTATGACGGCCCGTCGGAGACCCACCGCTGGTCGATCGCCAAGCGCGCACTGCGTCACCACGCGTCCACTACGCCGACGGAAAGCTGACGGTGATCCATGCCGACCGCGCATGACCCCATCCTCGCCGGGTTGGATCTGCCCGCGCTGCAGCAGTACTTCGAGACCCATATCCGGGAAATTCGGGGCCCGCTCACCGCGCGGCTCATCCAGGGCGGACGCTCGAATCTGACCTACCAGGTGAGCGACGGGACCGGCCGCTGGGTGGTCCGCAGACCGCCACTGGGGTTCCTCACACCGTCCGCGCACAACATGGAACGCGAATACCGGGTACTGGCCGCCCTGCAGGGCAGTGCCGTCGCCGTCCCGCGCACCCGGGTCTACTGCGCCGACGAATCCGTGATCGGCGCGCCGTTCACCGTCGTCGAGTTCGTCGACGGCCGCGTCCTGCGCACCCAGGAAGATGTGGCCGGGCTCAGTCCGGAGCAGGCTGAGCGTTGCATCGAAGGCCAGATCGCGCAACTGGCCGCTTTGCACGACATCGACTACCGAGCCGTCGGCCTCGGCGATTTCGGCCACCCCGACGGCTACCTTCGACGGCAAGTCGATCGTTGGCGCAGCCAGTGGCAACTCGTCGCCACCCGTGAACTGCCCGGGCTGCTGCGTCTGCATCACGCGCTGGAGACCGAGATCCCGACCGAGAGCACGGCCGCGATCGTCCACGGCGACTTCCGGGTCGACAACACGATCATCGATCCTGAGGACGCACGCGTGGTACGTGCCGTCCTCGACTGGGAGATGTCCACGATCGGCGATCCGCTCGCCGACGTGGGCCTCCTGCTGGCTTATCGCGATCCCGCGATCGAGGGGCTGCTGCACCGGCCGGCGTCGAGCAGCCCGGCGTTTCCGAACCAGGCCGCGCTCGCCGAACAGTACAGCCAAGTGAGCGGCCGAGATCTGGCCGGGCTGCCGTTCCACGTCGCCCTGGCCTTCTTCAAGATCGCGGTGATCGCCGAGGGGATCCGACAGCGCCACCTGAGCGGCCACACCATCGGGTCGGGGTTCGAGGACGTCGGGCGCGCGGTGCCCGCCCTCGTGCGGGCCGGCTTGGCGACCCTCGGCCTCGACCCGAGCTCCGACCGATGATCGCGGGCGCGCATCCTGCCTGATCGCCAGCCGCAGGGCGAGGCATAAGGCCGACTCATCATATTGAGCTTTAGAGATCTCAGTACTTCCTCATTATTTTCCGCAAGCCTGGTGCCGTGTCCTCGCTCAGTGCCAATTCACCCGCCTCCCTCGGCCTGTGCTCCCACTCGTGATCTGACCACTCTGGAGATCCGCGTGCACCCCCGCCGCACCGCCGCGCTTGCCACCGTCACACTCATCGGGCTCACCGCCGGTCTCGGCACGCCCGCCCATGCCGCCGATACCGTCTCGATCACGGACCCGCACGAGGTCGCCCACTTCGACGTCTCGACCCTGCGGCAGCCGGAGAACCTCGTGCTCGAGCCGAACGGTTCCGTGGATCTGACCTTCAACCGCGCCCTTGAAGTGGCGCGGGTCAGCCCGGACGGATCGCTCACGATTCTGGCGAGCCTGCCGCAGGACGCCGCTGGCAACGCGATCGTCTCCGGCATCGTGCGCATGGCCGACGGGACGTTGTATGTGAACTACAACGCGGGCAGTCAGTCCGGCATCTGGCGCATCCCGCCGAACGGCGGGACACCGCGGCAGGTCGTGGCCATTCCCGGCGCCGGCTGGCTCAATGGCCTGGCCTACAACCCCGAGCAGCACGCGCTGTATGCCACGGACTCCAGCCTCGGCCTGGTCTGGAAGATCTCGCTTGCCGACGACACCGCCTCGATCTGGGCACAGGGCACGCAACTGCAGCCGACCACCGCTTCCGGGAAGGGCGCCAACGGTCTGAAGGTGCAGGACGGCGCGGTATGGGTGAGCAACACCACCCTCGGCACGCTGCTGCGCATCCCGATCGAGCGCGACGGCACGGCCGGGACGACGAGCGTGGCGGCCCAGGGCATCACCGGTATCGACGACTTCGCGTTCGCGCCCGACGGCGAGGTGGTCGCAGCGCAGAACGCGGCGAGCGAAGCGAGCATCGTCAACGTGCAGACCGGCGCGCACACCATCGTGCTCACCGCCGCGGACGGTCTGTCCAACCCGACCTCCGTGGCCATCCGCGGGAACACGGTGTACATCGCCAGCGGCGCCTACTTCACCCGCACCGATCCGAACCTGCTCGAGGGCACCCTCACCGAATAGCGGGCCCCGCACACACGGCACCGGCCCGGCACTGGCGCCTTTAATTACCACATGGTTATTATGGGACGCGGGGGGCGGCCCCATCCCGACGCGCTCCATGCCGGAGCCGGAAAGGCACGTGACGGACATGCCTCTGCCTGCCGTACGACCCCTGCCCTGCGCCATCGCCGACGACGCGGCCGACTACCAGCGCCTCGGACTGGCCCCCGATTCCATCGCCGCCTGGGAAGACGGCTTCCGCACCGATCCGGGCGGCCCCGGCACCTTCGAGTGGTGGTACTTCGACGCAGTCCTCGACGACGACTCGACCCTGGTGATCAACTTCATGGTCAAGGACATGCGCGGCGGCAAAGGCCTCGACCAGCCGCCCGCGCCCGTCGTCACCTTCCAACTCGATCGGCCGGACGGAACCCACATCGAACGCACCTCCTCGGTGTACCCCCCGGACCACGCATTCGCCACCGATCGCTGCGAGGTGCGCATCGGACCGAACACCTTCGCCGGCGACCTGCACCGCTACCGCATCCATGTCGACATCGACGGCGTCAAGGCAGATGTCACCCTCACCGGCCAGGTCCCCTCCTGGCGCCCCGAGACCGGCCACATCGACTTCGGCTCAGGCGACGCCCGACGCACCTTCGCCTGGCTGCCCTCGGTGCCGCAAGGCGGCGTCGAGGCGAGCCTCGAGATCGACGGGGCGGCCGAGACCCGCACCGGAGTCGGCTACCACGACCACAACTGGGGCGACGCCCCCATGATGCAGCTGATCAACCACTGGTACTGGGCCCGCGGCGAGGTAGCGGACTACACGGTGATCGCCTCCTGGATCACCGCGGAGAAGAAGTACGGCTACACCGAGGTACCCATCTTCATGCTGGCCAGAGGCGGGAAGATCATCGCCGACCGCGGCTCGCTCGTGCGCTTCACCAAAATGAAGGAGCACCCCGACCCGGTCACCGGCAAGCCCGTCGCCGACCTGACCGTCTACGACTACGACGCCACCGCACAGGGCGGCGGGCGCTACCGCGTCACCTTCCGGCGGGAGAACACGATCGTCCAGGAGAAGATGATCGAACACGTCGAAGGCCCCAAGCGCCTCCTGGCCCGCCTGGTCGGATTCGACGGCGCGTACCACCGCTTCACCGGGCAGATCACCGTCGAACACCTCCCCGGCGACGGCGAGAGCGAAGCGGTCGAGACCGCCAGCGCGCCCGGCCTGTGGGAGCTGATGTACTTCGGCAAGAACCACTGACCTCTCGACACGCCGGCAGGAGGCCCCGCATCAGTTCGCCGCACCAGCCTCAGCGCGGTCGCGGCCGCCCGCCCAGCGGCGAGGAGCCGGACTCAGGTCACCTGCTCCAGACCGCCCTCGACGCGTTCGCCGAGCACGGGTACGAAGGGACCTCGGTCCGCGAACTCGCCCGCCGCGCAGGCGTCAGCCACGCCCTGCTCATCGCGCGCTTCGGCTCGAAGGAAGGGCTCTGGTACGCGGCGATGGAACATGCCCTGGCCCAGATCGAACCCGCCTGGCGCGCGGCCGGCGAGGCCGCCTCAGCAGGCATCGACGACCTCGCCGCCCTGCGCCAGGCACTCGTACAGCAGGTCCTCTTCTCCGCCGCCCACCCGCAGGTGATGCGGATCATGAACCATGAGGGAGCGATCGACGGCCCCCGGGTACGCTTCGTCGTCGACCGATTCATCAACACCCTGCGGCCCGGCATCGAAAGCCTTCTCACCCGCCTCGCCGCGGCCGGACGCATCCACCCGCTCCCCTACGCCACCCTGCACTACCTCGCCGTCGCCGGCACCGGCGCGATCTACGCCAACCCCGTCGAAGCAGCACTTCTCGGCGCACCGGCCCACCCTGGCCCACGCGAGATCCGCGCCCACGCTGAGACCGTCGCCGACCTGCTCATCGCCGGAATCAAGACACAACCCGAGCACATCGATCCGTGAACGGCGGCCTCCGCCAGGTGGAGGAGGCCGCGCGAGGCTAGCCGGGCGGCGGTGCGATCAGCCGGTAGCCGATGCTGCGAACGGTCTCGATGTAGACGGGGTCCGTCGCGTCGTCGCCCAGGGCTTTGCGCAGGGTTCTGATGTGCACGTCGACGACGCGCTCGTCGCCGTAGTAGTCGGCGCCCCAAACCGATTGGAGGAGCTGACGGCGGGTCAGCACGAGTCCGGGGTGGCGGGCGAGGGTGAGCAGGAGGTCGAAGTCGAGGGCGGTCACGGTGGCCGGGCCGTGCGCGGTGGTGACCTCGCGGCGGGCCGGGTCGATGGTCAGCGCTCCGTGGCTGACGGTCGCGGACGCCGCGGCCTCGGGCGGGGCGGGGGCGACCCGGCGCAGGATGACCCGGGCCCGGGCGGCGAGTTCGCGGCCGCTGAAGGGTTTGGTCACATAGTCGTCGGCGCCGACGGCCAGTCCGATGAGCTTGTCGACCTCCTCGTCGCGGGCGGTGAGCAGGATGACCGGGATCTGGCTGGTCTCACGCAGCCGGCGCAGCACTTCGACCCCGTCGAGCCCGGGCAGCATGACGTCCAGGACGACCAGGTCGGGGCGCTGCTCGCGGGCCGCGGAGAGCGCGCCGGGTCCGTCGCCCTGCTCGATGACGGCGAATCCGTCCGCCTCGAGATACCGGCGCACGATGTCGCGGATCTTCGGTTCGTCGTCGACGACGAGGACGGTGGGCTGGTGCACGGGCTAGTCCGTTCTCGGCAGGTCGGGCAGGGCGAGGGTGAACACCGCGCCGCGCCCCGGGCCGGGCGAGCTCGCGGTCAGGGTGCCGCCGTGGGCCTGGGCGAGTGCGCGGGCGATCGTCAGGCCGATCCCGCTGCCCTGGTGCGGGGCCGCGTGCCCGGCCGGGACGCGGCGTTCGAAGCGTTCGAAGATCAGGTCGAGGTCGTCGGGCGCGATGCCGCAGCCGGTGTCGGTCACCCGCAGCACGGCCCGGCCGTCCTGGTAGCCGAGGCTGACGGTGACCCGGTCGCCGCGTTCGCAGGCGGCCAGGGCGTTGGTGAGCAGGTTCACCAGGATCTGGCTGACCCGGTCCGGATCGGCCGGCACGTGCAGCGGGTCGACCGAGGTGACGGAGAGCGCGACGCCGCGCTGGTCGAACTCCGGGCGCAGCCGTTCGGCGATCGCCCGGGCGAGGGCGGTCAGGTCCGTGTCGCACGGATGGATCCGATAGGCGTCCTCCTCGGCGCGGGAGAGGTGCGAGAGTTCGTCGGTCAGCCGGCGCAGCCGCTCGACCTCCTCCCCCATCGAGCCGACGAGTTCCGGCCCCGGCTGGTAGAGCCCGTCCGCCAACGCGTCGAGCTGGCCGCGCAGGATGGTCAGCGGGGTGCGAAGCTCGTGGGCGAGATCGGAGACGAGCCTGACCCGCCGCTTCTCGGTCTCGTCGAGTCTTCCCGACAGGGTGTTGAGGTCGTCGGCGATGCCGGCGAGTTCGGGCGTGGGCGGCGCGGGCACCCGGGCGTCGTAGTGGCCGGTCGCCATCAACCGGGCCGCGGTGCGCATCTGTTCGACGGGGCGCGCGATCAGCCGGCTGATCAGGACCGCGGCGATCGCGCCGGTGGTCAGGCTCAGCACGATGCCCAGGAACACGGCGGTGAACAGCCCCTTGTCGAGACTCAGGCGGAACGCGTTCATGGCCTTGGGCGTCGGGATGGTCGCGGGGAAATCGGGGCCGATCGGGGTGAACGTATGGATGATCAGGGCGAACGTCGTCACGTTGATGACCAGCACGAACACGTAGCTGAGCATCAGCTTCGTGCGCAGCCGGGCTCGCGCGAGAGCGGCTGCGCGGGACCGGAGCGTATTCATGCGAAATCCTTCGAGGACTGGCTAACCAACTGGTCCCGGCCTGGCGAGGCCGTCGGTGCGCGGCGGCGGTCGTCGCCGACAGCCGCCGCGCGGGCTGAATGAATTGTCCCTGATGCGCCCGCCTACTCCATGGTGATCGCCTCGAGGACCGGGCTGCGTCGCGCGATCCGGGCCGGTATCGCGGTCAGCGCCACGGCCACCACGATCGCCGCGCCGGCGATGAGGCCGAGCTCCCCGGCCGGGAGTTGGAAGCGGGACAGGTCCGAGGACGTGGAGGACTTGACCATCGCCCAGGTGCCGAGCACGCCGAGCGCGGTGCCCACGACGGTGCCGTATCCGGCGAGCACCGCGGCCTCCACCGAGATCATGCGGCCGAGTTGCTGCGGCAGGGTGCCGACCGCGCGCAGGATGCCCAGTTCCCGGCGGCGTTCGCGCACCGCCAGCGCCATCGTGTTGGTGACGCCGACGAACGCGATGAACACCGCGAGGGCGTCGAGGGCGTAGAACAGGTTCGCCACCTCGGCGACCTTGGTATTGCCCTGGCCGATCCAGGCGGCCGCGGTCTGCACGTTCACCGACTGGTCCCCGCCCACGGCGGCGCTGATCTGGCTCACGCTCGAGTGCGGCGCGTCGACCAGCAGGAGTTCGGCGCCGGGCTGCGTGGCGTGCGCGTGGAACAGATCCGGCGACAGTAGATATGTCGGAGCGTCGAATCCGACGAACCCGTTCGTGTAGACAGCGCCGATACGCACCGTCTGCTTGGTCCCGTCGGCCATGGTCAGCGTGATGGAGTCGCCGACGTGCCGTCCCTGCAGCGCGGTGTTCTGCACGGCGATCTGATCACCGGTCAGCGAAGCGAGGGAACCGGATGTCCAGCCGAAGTTCCACACGTTCGCGAACTGCGTGGGATCGACCGTACCGGCCATGATCATCGAACCCTTGTCCAGCACCGGCGACGCGTAGAGCGCGGCGGTCGAGGCCACGCCAGGAGCCGAGCTCACCCGGCTGATCACGTCTCCGCTGACCTGCCACTGCCAGGGCGAGGCGGTGGAGACGACGTACTGTGCCTCGTTGCCCGTGGCTGCGGAACTGCCGGTGGCCGCGTTCATCGACGACACCACCGTGGCCATGAACGACACGAGCATCACGCCGATCATCAGCACTCCGGCGGTGGCGGCCGAGCGGCGCGGGTTGCGCGCCAGCGCCCGGCCGGACAGCAGCCCAGGCGGGCCCGCCAACCTGCGCATCAGCCCGGCGACCGCCCGGGCCAGTGCCGCGATCAGCAAGGGGCCCGCGATCACGACGCCGAACATCAGCCCGGCCAGGCCGAGGACGGACAGACCGGCGCTCTTGCCGGAGACGCCCGCGGTCATGCCGACCGCGCCGAGGATCAGCAGGACCACCCCGGTCACCGCTCGTCCGCGAGAGTGTCCGGACTCGTCCACCTGCTGCTCGCGCAACGCGGCGATCGGGGCCGCCCGGGACGCTCGTCGGGCGGGCATCAGCGCGGCGAGCAGCGTGACCGCGACGCCGATCACTGCGGGCAGTGCCAGAGAGCTGATCGAGACCACCGCGTGGGTGTCGAACAGCGTCAAGTGCAGCAGCGAGAAGACCGCCCGGATCAGCGCCGCGGCGCCCACACCCACGGCCGCGCCCACGAGGGAGGCGACCAATCCAACGGCCGCGGCCTCGGCCAGCACCGCCGCCAGCACCTGACGCGTGGTGGCGCCGAGCGCTCTGGCCAGCGCCAGTTCGCGGGTGCGCTGGGCGATGGTGACGGTGAAGGTGTTGGAGATCAGGGTGCCGCCCGCCGCCAGCGCCACCAGGGCGAATCCGTACAGGAAGTCGCGTTCGAAGGACAGCGTGGTGTCGGTCGCGGAGTTCTCGGCCGCGACCCACGACGTACCGGACTGCACTTGCGCGTTCCACGGCGAGACCGCCGTCGCGACCGCGGACATCGCGCTTTGCGGCGCCGAGACCAGGATCTGGTCGTAGACGTCGGAGATACCCAGCAGCGACTGCGCCTGCTCGGCGGGAAGCAGCACGGCCGTGGTGTCGAAGGGTCCCGCGGCCGAGCCGTAGTCCACGATGCCGACGACGGTCTCCTGGTGGCGGCCGGTGGAGGTCACCAGGGTCAGCTTCCGGCCGACCGAAACGCCTGCCGAGGTCGCGGCCGCCTGGTCGAGGGCGACCTGGCCGTCGGAGGTCGGGCCCTGCCCGGACACCAGGCGATACGGGTTGAGCGCACTGGAGCCCAGCCAGCTCTGCCCGACGCCGCCGCCGGTCCCGGGATTGCCGACCACCTTGCCGTCGGACTGTTCGAGCACGGCGTATCCGGAGCGCAGTCCTTCGGCCTCGGTGACGCCGGGCACCGCCTTGACCGCGGTGAGCGCGGCGGCGGAGACGGGAGCTCCGGACTGGGTGATGAACTCGCCCGGCGGGTTAGACAGGATCTTCTCGCCGTGCACCACCAGCGAGACCTTGGCGTATGCGGCGGCGACCCCGCTGTCGGCCTGGCTGCTCAGGCCGCCGCTCAGCATCAGCACCGCGGACATGAACCCGACGGAAAGCACCACCGCCAGGACCGTCAGCACCGACCGCCCCCGGTTGGCCCAGGCGCCACGGGCCGCGAGGCGGATTACCGCGTTCACGCGGCTGCCCGCTGCAGTTCGGCCAGCACGCTCTCGCGCGTGGGCGCGGCCAGGTCGCCCGCGAGCCTGCCGTCGGCCAGGAACACCGCGCGGTCCGCATAGGCGGCGGCGACCGGATCATGGGTGACCATGACAATGGTCTGACCCCGCTCGCGCGCGGCGTGCCGCAGGAAGGCCAGCACCTCCGCGCCGGCCCGGCTGTCGAGGTTTCCGGTCGGCTCGTCGGCGAACACGATGTCCGGACGGCCCAGCAGCGCACGCGCGAGCGCGACCCGCTGCTGCTGGCCGCCGGAGAGTTCGCTGGGCCGATGGCTCAGCCGGGAGGACAGGCCGAGCGAGCCCACCAGTTCGTCGAGGAATCCTCGATCCGGCGCGCGGCCGGCCAGATCCAGCGGCAGGGTGATGTTCTCGAGCGCCGAGAGGGACGGGATCAGGTTGAAGGCCTGGAACACGAAGCCGACCCGGGTACGGCGCAGCAGCGTCAGCTCCCGGTCGCGCAGCGCCCCCAGATCCGTCTCGCCGATCAGGGCCCTGCCCTCGGTCAGCCGGTCCAGGCCGACGCCGCAGTGCAGCAGGGTCGACTTGCCCGAGCCCGACGGACCCATCACCGCGGTGAACGCCCCGGCGCCGAACGCCACGTCCACCCCGTCCAGCGCACGCACCGCGCCGGGACCCGTGCCGTACGTCTTGACCGCGCCGACCAGCCTCGCCGCCGGGACCGCGGTCCCGGCCGGTGACCCGCCGGTCGCCTCATCCTGCGTGGAAGAAGTTCTCATGACCACACTCCACACACCGGCCGTGAAGCTACCGCGGTCCCGGCTGTGAAGCTTGTGTGTGGTCCCGGCTCGCGCGCGGGCGCGCGGCAAGCCGCTATGCCGACCACGCCCAGCGAAACCAACGGACTGCCCGGCAGGCATAGCCGAACACGCGGAGCCCCTTGGCGAAGAAGATCCCTGGCAGGATCTCTCCTCGATCGCGCGCTACGACCGGGTGCTCAGCGTCGAGGGCAGCACGATCGGCGGCCGGCTGTGCGCCGGTGAACGGGACAGCAAGGATCCACTGGTCAGCCCGCTCTACGCGGATCTGAAGGGGCTTGCCCCATGGCGGTCCTGAGCGGCACGCACGACATCCACAACCCCGACGCGCGTGACTTCGCCGCCCGCGCACGCGAGGCCGGCGTCTGCCTCGACTACCACGGGGAACCCGGCAGCCAGCACGTCCACCCACTGCTGCCGACCGCGGAAGGCGCCGCAGCCCGCAAGCTCATCGCCGCACTGATCGGCAATCCTTCCGGACAACGACGTGGCGGTTGGCCCGTCCCTTTCAGATGGGTCGCCGCAGGGACCGACAGCAAGCCCTGCCCGAATCGATCGTGGTGCCACTCGCCGTGCCTCGATTCCGACCATCGCGCCTTGGCACACCAACCACGCTCCGCCGCCGTGCAGAGAGGCGAACAGAGACGCGAACAGAAAGGCAAATGAATCAAAAATACTTGGCAAAGCTTCGGGCGGCCCCAAACACAACCGAACGCAACTGGACATTCGGCACTACAAGGTTCGGCGGGATGCGTGAAAGAGCTGCGGCTGCCGCGGTGAACGTCGCGCCGAACTCGTGACGTGGGACGGCATCCTGATCGGACCGGCGCGGGCGGCGGTTCGGCTTCCGGCGGGATCCCGTGATGCATGGTCAGGGCTTGACAGGAGCCTGATCCGGCCGGGCGCGCGGCTCCGAATATGGGCATTGCGCGAACGTTGAATGCATCTCACAATCCGTGGTGCGCTCGCCGACGTCTCCCACCGCGGCCGGCGCTGACCGTCATCAGCGGGTTGCCAATGGAGGCCCTGCATGTCAGAACAGCCTGTTCCCGACTTCGACCACCACACCACCGCCTCGCGGCGGGACTTCCTGCGCCTCGGCGGGGCGGCCGGCGCGTTCCTCGCGTTGAGCGGCCTGCCGGTGTTCGTGCCGCAGTCAGCCGCGGCGGCGACCGCGCGGCGGCCCGTCCCGGAGCTCGTTCCGCCGAGCCAGGCGACCACCATCTGGTACACCGCGCCCGGCACCGAAACCGACATCATCCAACAGGGGCTGACCGTCGGCAACGGCCGGATCGGCGGACTGGTCACCGGAGACACCGCCGACGACGCGCTGTATCTGACCGACGCGACGCTGTGGACCGGCGGGCTGAACAACACCATCGACTCCGGCGGCCAACTCCCCTACGACACCACGAACTTCGGCACCCTGTCCCTGCTGGCGAAGGTCTACGTCTCGGTACCGGCGCACACGGCGTCGGCGATCAGCGGGTACCGCAGGCAGTTGGACCTGAGCAACGGGTACGCGTCCGCCAGCTACCAGTTCGGCGGCGTCACCTACACCCGCGAGGTGTACATCAGCCACCCGGACGACGTGGTCGTGGTGCGGCTGCAGCAAAGCGGCGGCGGCAGCTACACCGGCACCACGACGCTGAACGGCACGCACGGCGAAACCACCGGCACCGACAGCGCCGGCGCCACTGCGTCCTTCAGCGGCGTGCTCCCCAACGGCCTGACATACGGCGCGGCCATCACCGCGAAGGGCACCGGCGGCACCGTCTCGCTCGCGGGCGGAAAGGTCAGCTTCACCGGCTGCTCCGACGTTCTGATCGTGATCGCCGGCGGCACCAACTACGTGCCGGACTGGACCAAGGGTTTCATGGACACGACCATCGACCCGAACACCGTCGCCCGTGCCAAGGCCGTCGCCGCCGCCTTGGTGCCCGGCGACGCGCTGCTGGCAACGCACGTCGCCGACTATCAGGCGCTGTACTCGACACTGACGGTCAACCTCGGCGCCTCTACCACGGCACAACGCAGCCTGGACACCGCGACCAGGCTGGCCACACGCGCCGGCAGCGGCCAGCCGGACCCGGAGTTGGAGGCCGCCTACATCCAGTTCGGCCGGTATCTGATGATCACCTGCTCGCGCGACGGCCTGCCGCCGGGCTTGCAGGGGTCGTGGCTGGACACCGACACCCCGGCCTGGATGGGCGACTACCACACCGACGTCAATCTCGAGATGTACTACTGGCTGCCGGACCGGGCCGGGCTCAGCGCCTGCTTCCAGCCCCTCACCGACTACCTGATCGCCCAGGTGCCGTCCTGGACCGCCACGACCCAGGCGCTCTACAACAACTCCCTCAGCGTGTTCGCCAACTCCTCCGGCAAGATCGCCGGCTGGGCCACCGCGATCTCCGCCAACATCTACGGCGGCCTCGGCTGGTGGTGGCACCCCACAGGCAACGCCTGGCTGTGCAACACGCTGTTCGAGCACTACCAGTACACCCAGGACCTGAGCCACCTGTCGAAGATCTACCCGCTGCTCAAGGGCGCCTGCGAGTTCTGGGAGGTGAGGCTGATCCGCGACCCGACGACCGGCCTGCTCATCGACGACGCCGACTGGTCACCAGAGCAGGGGCCCAACAACGCCAAGGGCAACACCTACTCGCAGGAGCTCGTGTGGCAGCTGTTCCAGAACTACGGCGCGGCCGCCGCGAAGCTCGGCCTCGACGCCGGGTACGCCGCGACCATCGCCGGACTGCAGCAGCAGCTGTATCTGCCGGTGGTCAGCCCGACCACCGGCTGGCTCGAGGAGTGGATGACGCCGGACAACCTGGGCGAGACCACTCACCGACACCTGTCCCCGCTCATCGGCCTGTTCCCCGGCGACCGGCTCACCTACGACGGCATGCCGGCCGACATCGCCGCCGGCGTGGTCAACCTGCTCACCGCGCGCGGCATGACCAGCTTCGGCTGGGCGCTGGCGTGGCGGGCGCTGTGCTGGGCACGGCTGAAGAACGCGGCCAACGCGTACCAGGAGTTCGTCAACGAGATCACCCCCTCGGTGAACGACGGCAACGGCTCGTCGATCAACCTCCTGGACATGTACAGCCTCGGCAGCAGTGTCATCTTCCAGATCGACGGCAACCTCGGCATGCCGAGCGCCGCCCTGGAGATGCTCCTGTACTCCCGAATCGGCCTGATCGAACTGCTGCCCGCACTCCCCTCTGCCTGGGCGAACGGCAGCGCCACCGGTCTCGGCTCGCAAGGCGGCTTCACCGTGGACCTCGCCTGGACTAGCAGCCAGGTCACGTCCGTAACCCTGCACAGCGCCCAAGGCGGCGCCACCACGGTGAAGTTCGGCAACTGGACGACGCCGGTGACCCTCGCCCCCGGCGGATCCATCACCCTCACCCCACCGCCGACCACCACCACGTTCACCCTGACCAACCGGCGCAGCGGTCTCGTACTGGACGATCCGAACTCCTCCACCGTCGCCGGCACCGGGCTGGTCCAGTCCACCATCGACGGCGGAACGGATCAGCAGTGGCGGTTGGCCACCGAGGGCAGTGGCATCTACAGTCTGACGAACGTCCGCTCCGGGCTGGTCGCCGACGTCTCAGGTGGTTCCACCGCCGACGGCGCCGCCGTCATCCAGTATCCGGACAACGCCACCACCAACCAGCGGTGGACGCTGGCCGACGCGGGCGGCGGATACCTCAAGATCGTCAACGTGAACAGCGGCAAACTCCTTTCCGTCCAAGGCGACTCCACCGCGAACCCCGCCCCCGTCGTCCAGACAACCGACACCGGCGACCCGAGCCAGCAGTGGATCCGCAAGCCGTACTGACCGCCCGCGCCCACGGTTGCGGCGCCTGGCAAGTCGTTCATAGGTAAGGAGTCGTAAGTTGGCGGGAGAAACCGAGCTGTCGGCACTGCTCGGCGGCATGCGCCCGGAGCTTCACCCCGGCGAGTACGTGTTCACCTCGACCCCCGACGCGGCGATCCCCGCCGGCGTGGCCCCGATCGCGACGGTCGCGGAGGACGAGGGTCTCACCCTGGTCCTCCGCAAACAGGATGCCGACAGGCTCGGGCTGGGCTACGACCACGTGGCCGGCTGGATCACGCTGCGCGTGCATTCGGCCCTGGAAGCCGTGGGTCTCACGGCGGCGGTCTCGGCGGTGCTGGCCGATGCCGGGCTGAGCTGCAATGTCGTAGCCGCGTTCTACCACGATCACCTGTTCGTCCCGCACGAGAGCGCCGCGCGGGCGGTCACGCTGCTGGAAGATCTCGCCCAGCGGCCGCGGGGTCAGCTCGGGACGGATCGCGCACCGGGAGGCAGCGGCGCGCGGTCTTGAGCGTCGAGGAGAATCAGACGTTTGAGCCGCGGGCACAGGAGCACGGTTTACGGCCTGCCCGTCACGCTTTCGAGGTCGGGAGCGCGGCGCGCAGTCCGCGGCGCAGCGCGCCGAGCTGATCGGCGATCATGCGCTGGGTCACGTCGGCGTCCTCGATCAGGGCCGAGCCGTGGAACGTGCCCGGATAGTGGTGCAGTTCGGTGGAGACGCCGGCCTGGAGCAGCCGCTGGGCGTAGGTCAGGCCCTCGTCGCGCAGGGGATCGAACTCACACGTGGTCACGTAGGCGCGCGGCAGGCCGGACAGGTCTTCGGCGCGGGCCGGGGCGGCGTACGGCGAAACGCCCTCGGTGCCGCGCACACCAACGCCCAGGTAGTAGTCCCAGCTCAGTTCCGCGCTGGGCCGATTCCACAACGGCGTGTCCGTGTAGGCCCGCATCGACACGGTGTCCAGGCGGTCGTCGAGTTCTGGGATGCCCAGCAGCTGGAAGCAGAGCGCCGGGCCGCCGCGGTCACGCGCCACCAACGCGATGGCCGCCGCCAGTCCGCCGCCGGCGCTTTCCCCGCCCACGCCCAGCCGCTCCGGATCAATCCCCAGCTCGGCGGCGTGGGCCGCTGTCCACAACAGCGCTGCGTAGCAGTCTTCGAGGCCGGCCGGAAACGGATGCTCGGGGGCCAACCGGTACTCCACCGACACCACCACCGCGCCGACTTCGGCCGCGATCCGGGCGGCGTCGGAGTCGAACATCGCGACGTTGCCGAGCACGAACCCGCCGCCGTGGATGTACAGCAGTCCCGGCAGCGTGCCGTCAACGTCAGTGGGCTTATACACCCGGACGGGCACCCGCGGGTCGCCCCGCGGACCGGGGACTCCGAGGCCGCGCACGTCGAGCGGGATCGGCGGCTCGTAGACCGGAGCATGCGCCATCAGGTCGCCTTCCGACCGCCGGACCAGTTCGATGTCCGTCAGAGGGATCTGCGGGAGCATCTCGATCCAGGGGACCAGATCGGGGTCGAACGCGTACGCCATGTCGGACTCCTTTGTCGCTGACTCGCTCCAGCATCCGCGCGCGCCGCCGTGCCGCCCAGCCGCCATTCGGCGCGCATTCGGCGGGTCACCCCCGCCGTTCGGCGGCGGCGTACGCTACAAGGATGAAGGGCCTGCTCCTGCGACTGTCGGCGTTGGACGCCGACGCGGAGAACGCCGTGCGGGTCATCAGTTTCTTCGACCAGCTCATCGCGGGTCAGGCGACGCTGCATTCCCTGGTGCGCGAGACCTCCCGGCTCGCGGAATGCCCCGCGGCGGTGGCCGATGACGCGCTCGGCCTATCGCTCCGTGCCGACGCGGAAGGGAACGTCGACACGGCTGGCCCACGACGCCCGGAGATCGGGGCGGCCGTACGCGACCTATCCCCTGGCAGCCGTGTCTGGCTCGAACGGCCGGGGGCGGCGCTGCCGCTCGACGACATCGTGCTGGAGCGCTTCGCGATCGCTTGCGCGCTGCTGCTCGACCACACCCGCACGCCCACGCCCGTGCTGGGTGACACCGCGTTGGTCGAGCTGGCGCTGTCGACGACAGCCGGTGAAGCCGAGCGCGCGCGGGCACTGCGGTTGATGCACGTCGATCCGGCTGATCCGTTGCACGCGCTCGCCGTCGCCGGTCCGCCCGACGCGGTGGCCGGCCTGGTGGAGTCGCTCGACCTGGCCGAACCGTGGGCACGCACGGCCTCACTCAACCACTCGCACGTGATCCTGACCCGTTCGCTTCCACCCGAGCTGCCGGACGCATTCGCGGGGCAGCTGCGGATCGGCGTGGGGCCGGCGCTCCCAGCCCTGCGGGCGCCCGATTCGTGGCGGGAGGCCCGCATCGCGTTGCGTTTCGCGAAGCTCGGCCACCTCTATCCCGCCATGGTGCGGGCGGACACGCTCGGCTCGCTGAGCGTTATCAGTACCATGATGCGCCCGGCGGACATCGCGCGTGTCGCGGACGTCGCCGCGCTCGACCGGATCGCTGCGGCGCCGCACGGCCTCGACACCCTGACCGCGCTGACCGCGCTGTGCGCGGCGGGCTCGGTGCGCCAGGCCGCCACACGGCTCTACCGGCACCACAGCACTCTCGCCGCGCGCATCGCCCTCGCCGAAGCTCGGCTGGGTTTCTCCCCCACGACGCCTGCCGGACGATCACGTCTCGAACTCGCCATCCTGCTGCGACACCTGCGTGACACGCCTGAATAGGCAAGTGGAAGCTGAGGCCGCCCCGGCCACGGCTTTCCCCGAGCGGTTCCGCGTCGATCGGCGCTGCGGACATGCACCATGTCCCGCGCGACTCCGCGGCATCGCGCCTGGACCCTACGCGGTGTTCTCCGCCGGCTTGCCCCCGGTTGCGGAGAGATCGAGCAGGTGACTGAGCAGCACGAAGACGCTGTCCTGCTGCGCGCCATCGGGGTCGGCGAGCCAGGCGAGGGTGAGCCCGTCGAACAGATAGGCGACGAGGCGGGAGAACGCCTCGAGACCACCGGGCAGGTCGGCACCGAACCGGTCGTACCAACCTTGGACCGCATGGGCCGCGGTCGCCCGGTATGAGCCGTACTGCTTGGCCGCGAGTTCCTCCATACCCGGCGTCCGCAATGCCACAGTCGTCAGCTCGTAGAGCGAGAGCTGCCTTCCCGGCTCGTCCGCCTCGACCACGCGCCAAGCCGCGCGACAGGACTCCAGCAGATCCGGGGCACCGGAATCGTCCGGCCGCTCGGCCTGGGTCTGGGTGGCGGCCACGGCGGACCCGAGGTCGTCAAGCACCGACTCCACCACCGCGGCGAGCAGGTCGTCCTTGCTGGCGAACCAGTAGTGCACGGTACCCAGGGGCACGCCCGCCTCGGCGGCGATCCGCCGGGTGGTGGCGGCCGCCACCCCGTCTCGGACGATCACCGTCGTCGCGGCGGCGATCAGGTCCTCACGACGACCATCGTCGTTCTTGCGTCGAATAGCACGGGCTTCAGCCATGTTCCCATCCTGCCAGTCTTACTTGTTCAGACGATCTGGACGCTTGACCAGATCATGCGACCAATCTACTATGCCGGGAAACAGGCCGCCGTCGACGGCGGTGTCAGGCCCCGTTCTCACCACCGCTCCGCTGAGATCCGCGCCAGGTCCAGCAGGCCTGCGCGACTTCCCGTGCACTCCCACTTGTCCCGGGAGGGTCAACCATGTTCCGACACCGACCACAGTTCCCACGCCTCCGGCCTTCCCGGCGCACCCGGCTGCTCGCCGCGGCGGCCGCGGCCGCGCTGGCCGCGACGGCCGCCGCGGCGGGAGCCGCCGACGCCGTCCCCCGCCCCCAAGCAAGCTCCCTGCAGGTCGTGGACGACTGCGGGGGCCAGTGCTACGACATCCTGCCGCCCGGCGAGAACGGCAACGAGACTCTCGCCCAGATCGTCCTGTTCCAGCTCCTCGGCACCTACCCGTCGAACAGCAACGACCAGCTCGCCAAGTACCAGAGCCTGATCACCTCGTCGACCGGGCTGACCTCCACGCAGATCAACCAGTTCTACAACTCCTCCACGCTCGGCGTGCCCGCCGCGGACGTGCAGAGCACCGAGACCCCGGCGACCGGCGTCACCATCCAGTTCGACACCTCCGGGATACCGCACATCACCGGCCAGACCCGCGCCGAGACCGAATACGGGGCCGGATTCGCCGGCGCGCAGGAACGGCTGTGGGTCATGGACGTGCTGCGCCACCTCGGCCGCGGCGACCTGACCTCCTTCGCCGGCGGGAACGCCGCCAACCAGGCGCTCGAGCAGAACCTGTGGCGGGGCGCCCCCTACACCGAATCCGACCTCAGCGCCCAGGTCACCGCACTGGCGAACAACGGGACCAATGGCGCCCAGGTCTCGGCCGACATCAACTCCTACCTCGGCGGCGTCAACGCGTACATCGCCGCGGTGCAGGCGGCCAACGACTTCCCCGGCGAATACGACCTGGCGAGCCAGCCGATCCAACCCTTCACCGCGACCGACATCATCGCCATCGCGGACGTCATCGGCTCCCTGTTCGGCAACGGCGGCGGCCTGCAACTGCAGTCCGCGCTCGTCAAGCAGGCCTCCGAGGCCCAATACGGCACCACCGAGGGCGACGAGGTGTGGGCCGCGCTGCGCACGCAGAACGACCCCGAGGCCACCCTCACCCTGCACAACGGCCAGACCTTCCCGTACGGCCAGGCCACCGGCGAGAACGGTCTGGCCATGCCGGACCCGGGGTCCGTGCAGGCGGTCAACATCGTGCAGAGCCCCACCGGCACCGGCTCGGCCGCGGCGACCGCCGCCACGGCGTCGGCCAACGCGAGCACCTCCTCGTCGACATCGGCGGCAACCACCACACCGGCCGCGAAACCGACGGTGAAACCGACGGCCGCTCAACTCGCGAAACTGCAGAAACTGCTACCGGCCTCGCTGCGCGGCAACGCCTCCAGTGTCGTAGGCATGCTGAACGACGGCGCGCTGCCAGGCGTGACCATGCCCGCCCCCGGCCAGCAGCATCCGGGCATGTCGAACGCACTGGTCGTCTCCGGCAAGGACACCGCCTCGGGCAACCCGATCGCCGTGTTCGGCCCGCAGACCGGCTACTTCGCACCGCAACTGCTGATGCTCGAAGAGATCGAAGGTCCCGGGATCAGCGCGCGCGGCGTGTCGTTCGCGGGCCTGAGCTTCTACGTGGAGATAGGCCGCGGGCAGAGCTACGCGTGGTCGGCGACCTCCGGCGAGCAGGGCACCTCGGACACCTTCGCCGTGCAACTGTGCAACACCAACGGCTCGAGCCCGACGACGAGTTCGACCGCGTACCTCAACAACGGCGTGTGCACGCCGATGAGGCAGCTCACGCGGGCCAACTCGTGGAGCCCGACGCTCGCCGACACAACGGCGGCCGGGTCCTACAACCTGGTGATGTACGAGACGAACTACGGGTTGGTCGAGTACACGGCGACGATCGGCGGTAAACCCGTGGCGTACACGGTGCAGAGATCGACGTACATGCACGAGGCGGACTCGGCGATCGGGTTCATGATGTTCAACAATCCGACCCTCATGAGCACCACGACCGGGTTCGAACAGGCC
>NZ_DASZKT010000218.1:0-38553 GCF_035552695.1 Actinospica sp. | reverse complement strand
CCCACGGGTGACGTGGAGCTGGCCATCTCAGAGCTCGAGCTGCTCGCCGACTCCGACACGCCCCCGTTTCCGCTGGACGAGGGGGAGACGGTGGACGAGAGCCTGCGGCTCAAGCACCGCGCGCTCGACCTGCGCCGCCCCGAGATGCAGCAGGCGCTCGCGGTCCGCCACCGCACGATCACGACGATGCGCGAGGTCCTGAACGAACGGGACTTCCTGGAGATCGAGACGCCCGACTTGACCCGCTCGACGCCCGAGGGCGCCCGCGACTATCTCGTGCCGGCGCGGATCCAGCCGGGCAGCTTCTACGCGCTGCCGCAGTCGCCGCAGCTGTTCAAGCAGCTCTTGATGATCGGCGGGCTCGAGCGTTACTACCAGATCGCGCGCTGCTTCCGGGACGAGGACTTCCGCGCCGACCGGCAGCCGGAGTTCACCCAGCTCGACATCGAGATGTCCTTCGTCGAGCAGGAGGACGTGCTCGCGCTCGCCGAGAGGATCTACCACCGGGTCTGGAGCGAGACGCTGGGCGTCGACATCCCGCTGCCGCTGCCCCGGCTGACCTACGCCGAGGCGATGGGCCGGTACGGCTCGGACAAGCCGGACGTGCGCTTCGGCCAGGAGCTCGTGCGGCTCACCGAGTACTTCGAGGGCACCGAGTTCCGGGTCTTCCAGGCCGAGTACGTCGGCGCCGTGGTGATGCCGGGCGGCGCCGCGCAGACCCGCAAGGAGCTGGACGCCTGGCAGGACTGGGCCAAGGCGCGCGGTGCCAGGGGCCTGGCATACGTGGTCTTCGACGCGGAGACCGGTGAGCCGAAGGGACCGGTCGCCAAGAACCTCTCCGAGGCGCACCTGTCCGGCCTGGCCGCGGCCGTCGGCGCGAAGAACGGCGACGCGGTGTTCTTCGCGGCCGGTGCGACCACCGCCGCGCAGGAGCTGCTGGGCGCGGCGCGGCTGGAGATCGGCCGGCGCTGCGCGCTGATCGACGAGGAGCGCTGGGCGTTCCTGTGGGTCGTCGACTTCCCGATGTTCGAGCCGCTCACCGACGACAAGGGCGGGTTCGCGGGCTGGCACGCGATGCACCACCCGTTCACCGCGCCGACCCCGGAGTGGCTCGAGGGCTTCGAGAAGGACCCGGGCAACGCGCTGTCCAACGCCTACGACCTCGTGCTCAACGGGACGGAGTTGGGCGGCGGCTCGATCCGTATCCACCAGCGCGAGGTGCAGCAGCGGGCGTTCAGGGCGATCGGCCTGAGCCAGGAGGAGGCCGAGTCGAAGTTCGGCTTCCTGCTCGACGCGTTCAACTTCGGCCCGCCGCCGCACGGCGGCATCGCCTTCGGCCTCGACCGCACGGTGGCGCTGATCACCGGCGCGGACACGATCCGCGACGTGATCGCGTTCCCGAAGACGGCCTCCGGCGGCGACCCGCTGACCGGCGCCCCGGCGCCGATCACCGCGGAGCAGCGCAAGGAGGCCGGAGTGGACTTCGCGCCGAAGCCGAAGACCGCCGCGTAGCGGACGTCGTTCTCGCAGACGAGAGGCATGGGGCGGTAGTGGCCTGGTTGGTGGCGCTGGTCCGGCGGCTGTGGCGCGAGCTGCTGGGCTTCGGCGTGGTCGGCGCCGTCGGATATGTCAGCGACGCGATAGTCATCAACCTGCTCTACCACCACGTGCCCTCGGTGCTCGCCTCGGCGATCGCGGTCTGCGTCTCGACCGTGATCGCCTATCTGGGCAACCGTTTCTGGACCTTCCGGCACCGCGAGCGACGCGAGACCGGCGCCGAGTTCGGCCTGTTCGCGCTGGTCTCCGCGGGCGGCTTCCTGATCGCCGTGAGCTGCGTCTGGTTCACCGAGCACGTGCTCGGCGCCGACTCGCGGCTCGCGGTGAACATCGCTCAGCTCGGCGCGGGACAGGTCCTCGGCACGCTGTTCCGTTTCTGGGCCTGCCACGAATTCGTTTTCCCTGAGCGCCCGGAGATCCCTACGATGACGCAGTGCGCAGTGAACGTGGTCGGCGCGGGAGCCGAGATCGAATAGCGATCAGTCTGATCTTCGCCGTCCACGGAACCGTCGCGGGCACCTACGCGGCCCGGCTGCCGTGGATCGCCGACCATGTGCACGCCACCCCCGGCGTGCTCGGCGCCGCGATGATCACGCCGACCATCGGCGCGCTGCTCGGAATGCCGCTCACCGGCCATCTCGTGCACCGGTTCGGCGGTCGTTCGGCGCTGCGGCTGCTCATGCTGCTGTGGACGGCGTCACTGGCGATTCCGGCGCTGATGCCAGACATCGGATGGCTCGCCGCGGGACTGTTCGTCTACGGCGCGAACGCCGGTGTCGCCGACGTGATGATGAACGCCGAGGCCGTGCGGATCGAGAAGCGCGCCGGCAAGTCCATCATGTCCGCGCTGCACGGCATGTGGTCGGTCGGCGGTATCGTCGCGGGCCTGTTCGGGGCGCTGTGCGCGGGAGCCGGGATCAGCGCGGTGCCCGAATTCCTCGTCACGGCCCTGATTCTCACGGTGGCCGCGTTCCTCGCCACCGGCCTGCTGCCCGCGGACGCCGAACTCGGCGCGGCCGCCGCCGAGGAGATCCGCCCGCCGCGCTTCGCCCTGCCCACCGGGAAACTGCTCGGCATCGGCATCGTCGGCTTCTGCGCCGTGTTCGCCGAGGGCGCCGGTTCGAACTGGTCGGCCGTCTACCTCACCTCGGTCACGCACGCCTCCGCCGCGATCGGCGCGTACTGCGTCACCGGGTTCGCCGCGACGATGGCCCTCGGCCGGCTGAGCGGCGACGCGATCGTCCGCAGGCTCGGGCCGGTGTGGACGGTGCGCGTCGGCGGCACGCTGGCCGTGCTCGGCGCGGTCGCCGTCGTCGCGGCCCGCAGTCCGTGGCTCGGCATCGTCGGATTCGCGGCGCTGGGCCTCGGGATCGCGACCGGCGTCCCGCTGGCCATCGCCGCCACCGGGCGCACCGACCAGGACGCCGACTCGGCGGTCGCCGGGATCACCAGCGTCATGTACGCCTCCGGGCTGCTGGCCGGGCCGTCCATCGGCGCTCTCGGCTCGGCCGTCTCGCTGCCCTTCGCGTTCGGCTTCGTCGCCGTGCTGTCCACCGGGATCGGGCTGTCCGCGTACACACTGCGGGTGGGGCTGGACGGTGCGACAAACCAATTGGCCGACGTACGGAGTCCGGCTTAGGGTCGGGGCATGCCGATCGAGGTACGCAACGTCCGCACCGACGAGGAGTTCAACACGTGGTGTGACGCCATGGACGTGGGCTTCTACAGTCCGCACACACGCGGCGAGGGGCCGCGGCGGCGCGAGCGCTACCCGGACCTGAGCAGGATGTGGGCCGGATTCGACGGCACGGAGATCGCGGGCACGCTCGTCAGCCTGGACCTGCGGCTGACCGTGCCCGGGCTCGCGCAGATCCCGCTCGACGGCATCAGCGCCGTGACCGTGCTGCCCACGCATCGCCGACAGGGTCTCGCGCGCCGGATGATGGCCGCGGAACTGGGCCGGGCGAAGGAGCGCGGCGACGTGATGGCCGCGCTCGTCGCCTCCGAGTACCCGATCTACGGACGCTTCGGCTTCGGGCCGGCGACCGAGGCGGCGCAGTGGCTGGTGGACGCGCGTGACCTGCGATTTCGCCGAGAACTACCGGGCCGGATCGAGCTGATCGACCCCGAGGTCGCGCGCTTCGAGGCCGCCGCGCTCTACGACCGGGCCCGGGAGACCTGCGTCGGCATGGTCAGCCGCGAGGGCTGGCGCTGGGACTCGGACACCGGCCAGTTCCTGCGCGAGGGCGACCCGTCGCCGAAGAGCATGCTGCACGCCGTCTGCCGCGACGCGTCCGGGCAGGTCGTCGGCTATGCCGCGTACCGCTTCACCGAGAAGTGGACGAATCAGCGCCCGGACATCACGCTGTATGCCGCCGCCGTCATCGCCACCGATCCGATCTACGAGGCCCGGCTGTGGAAGCACCTGGCCGACCACGACTGGGTGACGCGGATCGTCGGGCCGGAATTCGACCGGCAGGACGCGCTGTGGCGTGACCTGCTGGTCGACCGGAGGCTGGCCGTCGCGACGAACGCCTGGGACTTCGTCTGGCTGCGCGTGCTCGACCCGGCCGCGGTGCTCGCCGCGCGCACGTACGCGAAGGCTGACCGGATCGTGCTGCGGATCGAGGACAAGGACGGCCACGCGGCGGGCACCTACGCGCTGCGGGTCGACGCGGACGGGACCGCCGCGTGCTCGCTGACCCTGGAGCCCGCGGACGTCACTCTCCCGGTGGATCGGCTCGGCTCGATCTACCTGGGCGGATACACCGCCGCCCGGCTCGGCGCGCTCGGCCTGGTCGAAGAGCACACCGCGGGCGCCGTCGAGCGGCTGAGCGCCCTGTTCGGCGTGGGGATCGCCCCGTACAACCCGATGATCTTCTGATCGGCGGGCTGCCCGGGAACCTGTCGGATCTCAGTCGGATAATGGTGGCCATGAGCGCACTGGTGTGGACGGCGAAGGACACGGCCGACTGGCTGACGGGCCTCGACGAACGGCTCGAGATCGTCGAGGTGCCGCAGGACCCGCTGTCCGACCCGCGGCTGGGCGAGGTGAAGGTGCTGATCCCGCCGCTGATGCGGAACGCGGCGGACGAGGCCTTCAATCTCACGAGCTTGCTGGCGCGGGCCAAGAGCCTGGAGTACGTCCAGGCCCTGTCGGCGGGCGTGGACAACATCGCGCACGCGGTGCCGGAGGGCGTGCTGCTCTGCTCGGTCCGCGGCGCGTACGACGAACTGATGGCCGAACTGCTGCTGACCGGGATCCTGACCATTTACAAGGAGATCCCGCACTACGTGCGGGTGCAGGAGGAGCGCACGTGGGCGCCCTCGCAGGTGCGCGTCGTGCAGGGCAAGACAGTGCTCTACGTCGGGTACGGCTCGATCGCGCAGTGCCTCGAACGCTATCTGGAGCCTTTCAAGGTCAGGACCTTGAAGGTCGCGCGAACCAAGCGCGGCGACGTCGCGTCGCTGGACGAGCTGCCCGAGTTGCTGCCGCAGGCCGACATCGTCGTGCTGCTCACACCGCTCACCGACGAGACACGCGGCCTCGTGAACGCGGACTTCCTCGCGCGGATGAAGCCGGGATCGCTGCTGGTCAACGGCGCGCGCGGAGCCTGCGTCGACACCGACGCGCTGATCGCGGCGACCCGCGAGCGGGACATCCAGGCGTTCCTGGACGTGACCGACCCCGAGCCGCTGCCTCCCGAGCATCCGCTCTGGCGCGCGCCGGGCGTGTTCATCACCCCGCACATCGGCTCGTTCACCGCCGACAACCAGGCGCGCTGCTTCCACGTGGTGCGCGAGAACCTGACGACGTGGATCAACGGCGGCCGGCCGAAGAACCGGGTCGAGCACGGGTACTGATGATGGTGCGGACCGAGCGGTTGATGAGGCTGACGCCGGAGCAGGCGAGGCGGCGCCGGAGGGTGACGGTCGAGCTGCTCTGGGTCTGCTCGCTCGCCCTGGTCCCGTGGACGATCTACCTCGGGCTCTCGCTCCCGGCCGACTTCAACACCCGGCACTGGGCCGTGGCCTGGACGGGCTTCGACGTGCTCGAACTGCTCGCCCTCGCCGCGACCGCGTACTTCGGCTGGAAGCGGCGGCAGGCGCTGATCGGCACCGCGATAGCCGCCGCCACGCTGCTGATCTGCGACGCGTGGTTCGACATCACGCTGAACCTGGGCACGTCGCAGGTCTGGTGGTCGCTCGGCTCGGCCGCGTTCATCGAACTGCCGCTGGCGTTCTTCCTGCTGCACCGGGTGAGCTTCCTGATGCGGCTGACGATGCTGCGCTACTACTCCGGGGCGGACGAGCGGGGCAAGCCGATCAGGCTCTGGAAGGTCCCGCTGATCGCGCTGCTGCCGTACGAGGACCATGCCGAAGAGGCCGAGCGGATCGAGGAGGCCGAGCGCGCCGAGGAGCGTGAGCAGGCCGGGAACTCGGGGAGTATCGACGCTCGTTGAGATCCCGAGGGCCGTCTACGGGTTGGGAGCGGGGAGCATGGAGGCTGAACAGATCGTCGGCGCCTTGATGACGCCGAAGGGGCGGGGCGATCCGTATCCGCTCTACGCCGCCGCGCGCGAGCTCGGGCCGGTCCGGCGGGTCAAGGACCTCCCGATGCACCTGTGCACCGGATACGCGGAGATCAACGCGGTGCTGCGGGACAACGCGTTCGGCAAGCTGGAATTCGACCGGCTGCCCGAGGAGTGGCGTTCGCTGATCGCCGAGGACGGCGCCATGGAGAGCTTCTCCCGGTCCGTTCTCGAGATGAACCCGCCGAACCACCGCCGTGTCCGTTCCCTGATGAGCTCGGCGTTCACGCAGCGGCGGGTGGCCGGCCTCGAGCCGGCGATCGTCCGGATGACGGAGGGCCTGCTCGACGAGTTGGCCGCGCTCGGCGAGGGCGGCCGGCCGGTCGACTTCATGGAGAACTTCGCGTTCCGGCTGCCGGTGAACGTGATCTGCGAGCTGCTCGGCGTCCCGGAGGAGGACCGCTACCGCTTCCGGCCGCTGGCGCACGACCTGACGTTCGTGCTGGAGCTGACGGAGAACTTCGACGACTTCGGCCCGGCGGACGCGGCGGCCGTGCAGTTGCGCGCGTACTTCACCGAGCTGGCCGAGCGGCGGCGGGCGGAGCCGCAGGACGACCTCGTCAGCGCCCTGGTTCAGGTCAACGACGCGCACGACGGCCGCCTCAGCGACGCCGAGCTGCTCGGCAATCTGCTGTTGCTGCTGGTGGCCGGGTTCGAGACCACGACGAACCTGCTGGGCAACGGCCTGTACCTCGGGTTCGAGCACCCGGAGGTGCTCGACCTGGTGCGCAAGGGTGAGATCTCCGTCGCCGCGTACGTGGAGGAGGTGCTGCGCCACGACTCGCCGGTGCAGCTCACCTCGCGCATCGCGGTTTCCGAGGACGCGCGCATCGGCGGGCACCACGTGCCGCCGGGCGAGCAGGTCATGCTTCTGATCGGCGCGGCGAATCGCGATCCGGCGCGTTTCGAGAACCCGGACGTCTTCGATCCGACCCGGTCCGACAACGTGCCGCTGAGCTTCGGCGCGGGGATCCACTACTGCCTCGGCCAGGGCCTCGCTCGGCTGGAGGGGAAGATCGCGTTCGAGATGCTGCTCGAACGCTTTCCCGTCATGGAGCTGGCCGCGCAGCCGGAACGCCGGGACCGGCTCGTGCTGCGCGGCTACCAGACCCTGCCGATCACGGTGAGTTCCGCGGCCTGACACGGAGTCGGCTCACCGCGCCGGGCTCGTTGCGAGCGCCGCCTATTGGAAGCCGCAGCCCGGGTTCGGGACGCTCTCGGACAGCGGGCTGCCGGCCGGATCGACGTAGAGCACGTCGAGGACGACCGGCGTCGTCCCCAGGTTGCGGCCGATGTGCACGTTGCCCGCGCCGCTGTCCTCCACGAAGGCCGCGCCCTCGCTGTAGGTGGCGGTGGTCACGCAGTCCGACTCGGTGTGGGTGAGCGTGCCCTGCTCGACGACCGCGTACAGCGTGCCGTCGTGGTAGTGCCAGCCGGTGGAGCCGCCCGGCTGGACGGTGATCTGCCGCAGGATGTAGTCCTTGCCCGCGACGGTGACCTGGCTGATGATGACGCCGGTGACGCCCGAAGCCGGCGTGGCGCTGGCGACTGTCGGCATCAGCGCGGCACCGGCCGTGATGGCGCCGATGAGCGCGGCCCGGCGGTAGGTATTCAACATCACTAAGGATCCTTAGTTGATTCGCAGAACGCGCCGCTCCCGTTGCGGCGCCCCGAGCTGAGAAGCTATCAAGCCGCCATGGTGCACGGCGCGATAGACCGCCTCCCGACGGCCGGACGGCCGATAGTTCATCCCCGTGTCGGCCCTCCGCAACGGTCCCCGATCGCCCCACCCGTCACTCCCGGTGGCCGAATACGAGGGTAGAGTTATCGGTGTAGTCGAAGGGAGCACGGCATCGTGAGCGACGAGGCGTATGCGGACGCCGAGGTGCGGATTCCGCGGTCGGCGCTCGGCTCCGTGCAGCGCGCGTTGATCGCCGTGCACGCGGCGGTCGGGCTGCGCGCGACGCTCCAGGCGATCGCGGAGGGTGTGACGAGCTCGACGCCGTACGCCGAGGTCACCGTCACCACGGCCCGGGAGCCGGACGCGGTGGACCTGTACGTCGAGGCCGTCGTCGGGCCGCCCGACGCGCTGGCGCAGCTGCTCGGCACGACGTGTCCCCGCGCCGCGTTGATCGAGCACCTGACCGGCGGCGAGGCCTGGGGCGCGCTCCGGTTCTGGTCCCACTTCGGGCAGACCGAGGGCGTCATCATGTACGTTCCCGACTACGAGCCGCTCGACGTCCCGGACGCCTGGCGGCCCGAGTACGAGCTGATGGCCCCGCTCTACGGGCCGGACGGCGAGCTGATCGGGACGATGAGCCTGGACCGGCCCCGGGACGGGCGAATCCCGCCGCCCTGGGCCAACCAGATCCTCGAACTGTTCGCCGAGCAGGCCGTGATCGCGATCCTCAATGCCCGGCGGCACGAGCAGGCGCTGCGCACGATGCGGACGCTGGAGCGGGAGGCGGCCGATCTGCACGCCGCGGTCGCCGAGCAGTTCGCCCGCGAGACCGACCTGCGCGACGAGGCCCGCCGCGACCCGCTGACCGGCCTGGCGAACCGCGTGCTGCTGCAGGAGCGGCTCGAGGAGCTGCTGATCGCGCGGATCCCGCTGGCGGTGGTCTTCTGCGACCTCGATCACTTCAAGCGGATCAACGACACGCACGGCCACCTCGTCGGCGACGAGGTGCTGCGGGTGACGGGTGCGCGGCTGGCGCGGCGCCTGGCGGCCGCGGACGTCGTCGCCCGGATCGGCGGGGACGAGTTCGTGGTCGTCGCGGCCAGGATGCGGCCGCAGGACGCGCCGGCGCTGCTGCGCCGGATCGATGAGGCGTTCGCCGGCGACCCGGTGCGAATCGGGCACCTGGAACTGCACCTGTCGTGCTCGCTCGGCGTGGTGTGCGACCCGGGCGGGGCGGAAGGCAGGCCCGGCTCGGCGGCCCAGCGAGCCGAGGAGCTGCTGAGCAGCGCGGACCGCGAGATGTACGCGCACAAGCGTTCGCGGGCGGGCGTGCACCGGCTCCTGCAACTGGCGGAGACCAAGCCGGACGCGGAAGGGTAGCGCCCGCCCGGTCGGTCATGCGGGCGTGCCGGCCTGCTTTCGCGCTGTCGGTGGATGACGCGAGGGCGGCGCTCCCCCTTCCGCATTCGGCTGCGTCTGTGCCAACTGAAGCAGCGGATCGCGAACGTCGGTTGATCATGCCGGTGGGTCGGCTCGGTTCTCCGTGCTGGCGGATGACGTGACGTTCGCGATCCGTCGGCCGGATTCCGCAGAACCCGGACTCGCTTTGGGCTATCGTGGGTGGGCAAATGCCCATGTCACCTTCCGTTCCTCAGGCCACAGCAAGCGCACCCGCGCCCGCTGTCACCGCTGCGCGGCTGGACGCGCTGCGCGGGCCGGTGCCGCCGCGCAGCCATGACGCGCGCACGATCGCGGCGCTGACCGTCAACCCGGGCTGCTCGCGCCGGGCCGTGCTGGACGCGGCGGGCGTGGACAAACGCAAGCTCGCGGAACGGATCGGCTTCCCGGCGCGCTACGGCCAGTCGCCGTTCGCGATCACCCGCGGTCTGGCGTTCGAGAAGCAGGTCAAGGCCGACGGCTGCACCGCGCTGCTCGAACTGCTGCGCGGCGAGCCGCTGCACTTCGACGTGCCCGAGCACGAATACGTCGACCTCGGCGTGGAGCCCACTGCGGATTCCGGCACTCCGGTGACCGTCGACCGGGCCGGGCGCTACGAGCGGACCCGCCGGCTGTTCGCGCGGGTCGCGGCGGGTGAGCCGCTGCTGGCCGACCATCCGCTGCTGCGCCTGGACGTCGGCGGGCGCACCGCGTACGTCGAGCCGGACGTCGTCGCGCTCAGCGCCCGTCCGTCCGGCGCCTCCGAGAGTGCGCCCGCGCGGCTCTACGTCGCCGAGGTGAAGTCCTTCGCGGTGATCGACGGCCAGGCGGATCCGGCGAAGGTGGGTGCGGCCGCGACTCAGGCGGCCGTGTACGTGCTGGCGCTGCGTCGGCTGTTCGCCGAGCTGGATGTCGATCCGCGGATCGTCGCCGACGACGTGATCCTGGTCTGCCCGAAGGACTTCGCGAACCAGCCCAGCGCGCACATCCTCGACGTGCGCCGGCAGATCGCCGCCGTCGAACGCCAGTTGGCCCGGCTGCCGCGGATAGGCGCGCTGATCGCGGATCTGGACCCGACCGTCGACTTCGACCTCGCCGTCGATCCGCCCGAGGCGCAAGGGGAATCCGGCCGCGAGCACCGCAGCGGGGTCGAGCTCGGCAAGTCGCTCACGATGATCGAGGCCAGATACGCCCCGGAGTGCGTCACGAACTGCGAGATGGCGTTCCACTGCCGGGCCGAGTCGCGGGCCGCGGGCGGGGCTGACGCGCTGGGCCGCTCGGTGCGCGACTCGCTCGGCGGAATTCAGTCGATCGAGGACGCCCTCGCGGTCGCGGACGGCTCGGCGGGCGTCGGCTCGGAGCAGCACGAGGCCGCGCGGCTGCTGCGGGCCGCGGCCCGCGCGTACGACGAGGCGCTGCGGGTCACGCCGCGGGTCGCCGAACCCGAGGTGGATGTGTGAGCACTCTGACAGCGCTCGCGCGGGCCCGCGCGGCGCACGCCGGCCGCGCCGTGCCGATCACCGCCGTGCGGCACGTCCACCTGTCCGACGAACCGCTCGTGCTCATCCCGCTGATGCAGGCCGGCGAGGCCGCGGCTCCGCTGGCCGTGATGGCGGGCACCGATCGTGCCGCGCCGCAGTTGCTGCTCGTGGCCCAGCCGCGTAACCGCGATCAGCGCTTCGACTTCCTGACCAGGTTCGCCGAAGTGCTTGTGCCGTACATCGCGGCGCGGCGTCAGCACACTGAGACAGTCGAGCCGACGAAGAACCATGACGAGTGGGAACGCTGCACCGACGCGCCGCAGCTGATCCTGCCGAACCCCGCGGGAGTGGAGGCGTTGCGGCTGCTCGGCCGCTCGGCGCGCTTTCGCACCGTGGACGGACCGTACCCGGTGGACCCGCGGGTGCCGCTGCTCGGCCGCTACCTCACCTGGTTCGCCGACGACCGCGCGCCGATGCCCGGCTCGGGCGTCTGCCTGGCCCTGACATCAGCGCTCTCACAGCACTGGGCGACCGGCCAGAGCGCGCTGGAGGACCAGCATCTGCCCGCGCTGCTGAGCTGGATCGACCCGCCGGAGGGCATGAGCGGGGCCGAGGCGGCGCTGCTCGCCGAGGACCCCGACGCGGTGCCGCCCGCGGGCCCGACCACCGACCCGGCCTTCGACACCGGAGTCCTCGCGCCCCTCGTCCGCGCGCAGGAGGAGGCTCGTGCGGCGCAGGACATGCGCGCGGTCGCGAAGGCAGAGGAGGAATTGCGGGTCGCGCTCGCGGCGCAGCTGGAGCCGACGTGGCAGACCGTGTGGCGCGGGATCGACGTGCTGCGCGGTCTCCCGGCGGCGGCCTCGGACAAGCCGCGCTGGCAGGTCGACCGCGGCCGCTTCACCGACTTCATGACCGGGATCGAAGAGGGACTGCCGCCGCAGCCCAAGCGGCCGAGCGCGGTCGCGGCCGCGCGGCGGCTCGCGGACCTCGAATCCGCGCGGCAGAGCTACGACCGTTCGCAGGCCATTGACGACCCGCTGGTTCTGGCGCGCTACCGGGTCGGCGGTGAGGCGTTCGCGGGCCGGATCACCTTCGTGGACGCCGAGCGGCAGGAGATCAAGGGCAAGCGCGCCTGGCCGCGCCCGCTCGTCGTACTGCACACGCAGGACGAGGTGATCCTGCGGCCGGGCGTCAAGCTCGCCAGCCCCGCGCGCGTCGCCCAGACCGTGCGGCTGCGCGCCGTGCGCCGCGGCGAGGCGGGCGGATACGAGGTCGAACTCGAGTTGCAGAGCGGCATGGGGCGCGGAAAGACGCCGGAGGAGGGAAGCGTTCCGCTGGTCGGCGAGGAGCGGTGCTACGCGACGTTTCTGGCCGAGCAGCGCGGTACGAGGCCGGAGCTGCCGGAGACCGACAAGACCCCGTGGACGCACGGCGGCCCGCCCTGGCCGCACGTGGCGCGCGCCGAGGACCAGGCCGAGGAGTGGCACTAGTGCAGGAGTGGCAGTTGTGAGCGCCGCCGCATCCCGATCCACGCAGGCGCGCGCCGTCATCGAGGCCGTCGCCGCCGATCTGCTCTCCCGCGACCATCGCGGCGTCATCGTCGACTCCCCGCCCGGCGCCGGAAAATCCACCCTCGTCGTCGAACTCTCCGGACGGCTCGCCGCGACCGGCGAGCGGGTGATGATCGTCGCCCAGACGAACGAACAGGTCGACGACCTCGTCGCCCGCCTCGCCGTCGCGCATCCGACCCTGATCCTCGGCCGGCTGACCGCGGGCGACTACGAGGTTCCCGAACGCCTCGCCCCGCTGCGCGGCCCGAACCTGGCGTTCTCCTCGAAGCTGCCGGAGTTGGCGGCGGCCGGAGTCGTCCTCGCGACCGCGGCCAAATGGGCGCTGGTCAAGGAGGGCGAGTTCCCCTGGGCGATCCTCGACGAGGCGTACCAGATGCGCTCCGACGGCCTGCTCGCCGTCGCCCCGCGCTTCGCCGACGGCACGGCCCTGTTCGTCGGCGATCCCGGTCAGCTCGATCCCTTCGCGACCGTCGACACGGACGCCTGGGCCGGTTCCCCCTGGGACCCGAGCGACAGCGCCGTCGCGGTGGTCCGCGCGCACAACCCGGACCTGCCGGTGCACCGCCTGCCGTACTCCTGGCGGCTGCCCGCGACCGCCGCCCCGCTCGTCGCGAAGGCCTTCTACCCGTTCACGCCGTTCGACGCGGGCAGCGACCTCGACGACAGATCCCTGACTTTCAGTGCGCGCGGCACCTCCGGCACGTCGTCCGCCGACGAGTGCCTCGACGAGGCCGCCGACACCGGCTGGTCCTGGTTCGCCCTTCCGGCGGCGCACACCGTGCGCACCGACGCGGAGGCCGTCGAAGCCTGCGCCGCCCTCGCCGACCGCCTCGTCCAGCGCCAGGCCACCGCCGTCGACCGCGCCGCCGGCTACGAGCGGGCCGTCACCCCCGACCGCATCGCCATCGGCACCGCCCACCGCGACCAGGCCGCCGCCGTGCGCGCCGCCCTCGCCCGGCCGGACCGCGCGGGCCGGGGGCTGACCGACGTGACCGTGGACACCGCGAACCGCCTCCAGGGCCGCGAATACGACGTCACCATCGTGCTGCACCCACTCTCCGGCCGCCGCGACGCCACCGCCTTCCACCTCGAAACCGGCCGCCTGTGCGTCCTGCTGTCGCGCCACCGCCACGCCTGCGTCGTCGTCGGCCGCGCCGGCATCGCCGACCTCCTCGACGCCCACCCGCACGCCGAACCCGTCCGCCTCGGCGTCCCCGTCAAGTTCCCGGACGGCTGGGCCGCCCACCAAGCGGTGCTGGCGCACCTGGGAGCCGCGTAGCACCGGCGCTTCCGACGCGGCGCTTGACCTTCGGGCTGCCCGAAGGTGCACCGTAGGGGTGTGACGGACGACGACGAACTACTGACCATCGGACGGTTCGCCCACCTGACCGGGCTGTCGGCGCACGCGCTGCGCCATTACGACGAGGTCGGGCTGCTGACGCCCGACGTGGTGGACGCGCAGTCGCGGTATCGGCGCTACCGGCGGGATCAGGCCGGGCAGGCGCGCTTGATCTCGGCGCTGCGCTGGGTGGACCTGCCGATCGAGGAGATCCGGGCGGTGCTGGCGGACCCGCACGGCCCGGACGCGCGCGACGGTCTCGGACGCCACCATCAGCGCCTGTCACGCCACCACGGCCTCGTCGAGGCGAGGCTGAAAGCCATCGACCGGATGCTGACGAAAGGACCCACCGTGCCCACCACATTGACCGGCTGCCACCCCGTGCAGATCAAGCTCGCCGTGCACGACCGCGACGCGGCGATCGCGTTCTACCACGACGCGTTCGGGATGCGCTACGACGTGACCCAGCGCGCCGAGGACGCGGACTACTCCTCATTCCTGTTCGGCGACTACGGCGAGGCGGGGTTCTTCCTGATCCACCTCATCGACGATGAGGCCGACACCGACCGCCCCGGCCCCTCGACCTTCGGCCTGCTCGTCGACGACCTCGACGCCCGTCACGCGGCCGCACTGGCCGCCGGCGGCACCGAGGCCGTCCCCCCACGCGACGGCGACGGCATGCCCCGCCATTCCGCCGTCAAGGACCCGAGCGGCAACTGGGTCTGGCTCACCCAGGGCTGATCCGCCGCTGAATAAGGCTTCTGGTTGCCGTCGCACAGATCTCTGTGCGCCGGCAACCAGAAGCCCGGTGAGCCGTCAGCCGATTCCGCACTGCGGCATACCGATCGAGTTCGCGGTCAGGCCGTCGAAGTCGACATTGTCGTCGTCGACGTGGCCGATGATCTCCCAGGAGTTGCCGGCGAACATGCTGGACTCCCAGGTGACGTGGTCCCACTCGCCGTCGTAGGTGGCGCCGTCGCTGGGGTACCAGCAAGTGACTTCCACCCACGCGCCCTGCGGGATGTTGCCGACGAAGTCGTTCTGCGGCGAATAGAGCGCGGTCTGATGCGTCAACTGCGCGCAGATGCCGTAGCCGTTGACGTTGCAGGTGTAGCGGGTGCTGTTCGGATGGACGTGCACGGCGGCGGCGTGACTGCCGGCGGCGGCCGCGCTGGTCGTCGCCGCGGTCGCTGCGAACGCGGTTCCGGTGAGGCCGACCGCGAGGCCGACGGCGCCGAGCGCCGTGGCCGCGGTGGCCGCGATTCTGGTGGTCTTGGGCTTCAGCATTGGTCCCCTCCGTGTGCTGATGCTTTCCCCGTATGCGTGTGCCGAAGTGGTCGCTTCGGTACTGCCACTGTCACCTGCCGTTCGGCGCCACGGCAATCATTTCGGCCCTGGTCGAAAGGTGAGTCCGACGCACCTCCCGGTCAGCCGCCGTCACGGAGGAAGTCCAGCAGCAGTTCCGCGAACTCGGGGGCGATGAAGGCGGTGTAGTGGTCGCCGGGGATGCGGGCGAAGCGTGCGTTGGGGAGCTCGGCGGCCAGTTCGTCGGCGCCGGCGTGGGTGTGGTCCTCGTCGCCGACCGTCACCAGGACGGGGGTTGGCACCTTTCGCACGTCGACGAGGGGTGTGGCGACGTTGGAGTCGAGGACACGCAGCAGGGCCTGTGGGTCGTTGCCAAGCTGCTTGATCCAGTACGCGGACATCGCATCCGGGGATTCGGGGTCTACGGAGTCGTCGAGCATTGCGGTCAACACGCGTCGGTACATGCCGGTGCGGGTGGTCTGGCGGGTGATCGCGTCGAGGCCCTGGCCGGCCACGATGGCCCGCGTGGGGGCGGCTCCGCGTGTCAGCATGCGTAGTACGACGCGGCCGCCGAGCGAGTAGCCGCCGAGGTCGTAGTCGTCGAGGCCGAGGTGATCGATCAGGGCGAGCGTGTCGTCGGCCAGGACGTCCGGCGGGTAGCCGGCCGGATCGTGCGGACGCGGGCTCTCGCCGTGGCCGCGCAGGTCCGGGAGGATGACGCGGAACCCGTGGGCCGCGAGGGCGGGCGCGGGGCCGTGCTCGATCCATTGCGCGCCGTTCGACGTGAAGCCGTGGACGAGCACGAGCGGGCGGCCTGCGCCGATCTCACGGTATGCGAGCTCGACGCCGTCGGGGGCACGGTAAGGCCGCGTGGGCGAATTCGTCACCGAGCCAGCGTAGGACGAAGACGAATCCGCCCGCACAACGTTCCCTTACCGAGGACCGGCAGGACGAGCAGCACGAGCGCGACGAGCAGCGACGAGCCTCACGCCGCGGCGGTCACGCCCGGCGCCGTCACGTGGCACGCCGCCTTGTGCTGCGGGTCCAGCGGCTGGAGCAGCGGCGTCACGTGCGCGCACTGGTCGATCGCGATCGGGCAACGGGCGCGGAAGCGGCAGCCGGGCTTGGGGTCGATGACGACCGGGGGCTCGGCCTTCGCCGCCTCCGTCGTGATCGCCAGCGGGGCACGCGGATCCGGCACAGCGGACAGGAGCAGTTGCGTGTACGGGTGCTTCGGGTCCGCGAGCACGGTCTCGGTCGGGCCGGCCTCGACGACGTGGCCGCCGTACATCACCATCACGCGGTCCGACACGTACCGTGCGCTCGCGATGTCGTGGGTGATGTAGAGGATGGACACGCCCTCCTCGTCCCGCAGCTTCGCCATCACGTTCAGCAGGCCGATGCGGATCGACACGTCCAGCATCGAGACCGGCTCGTCCGCGAGGATCAGCTTCGGACGATAGGCCAGCGCCTGCGCGAAGCCGATGCGCTGGCGCTGGCCGCCGCTCAGCTCGTACGGATAGCGTTCGATGATCTCCTCAGGCGGATTCAGGCCGACGGCCGCGACGACGCGGAGGAGTTCTTCGTGCCGGCCGGCCGCGTCCAACTCGGGGCGATGCAGCTTCAGGCCGCGCTTGATGCCGTGCGAGACCTTGTACACCGGGTTCAGCGAGGCGAACGGGTCCTGGAAGACCATCGGCACGTCGCTGCGGTACTGCAGTTGCCGCTTGCGGCCACGCAGTTGCGAGACATCCTTGCCCTGGAACGTGATCTGGCCGGTCGTCGGCTTGTACACCTGCGCCAGCAGCCGCGCCATCGTGCTCTTGCCGCTACCGCTCTCGCCGACCAGCGCCACGATCTCGCGCTCGTTGATCGTCAGGTTCACGTCGTCGACGGCGTGCAGCAGTTGGTGCGAGAAGAGTTTGGCACCGACCTTGAAGTGGCGGCTGAGGTCCTTCGTCTCCAGCAGCGGGGTCATGACGTCTGCACCTCCTTGGCGTCGTTGACGAGCGAGATGTCGATGGGATCGGTCGGACGGTGAGCGAGGCAGCGGGATTCGACGTCCGGCGACGACGCGAGCGTGTACAGCTCGGGCGCCTCGGACGTGCACGGGGTTTGAGCCACCGGGCAGCGCGGATGGAAGCGGCAGCCGGCGGGCGGGTTCGCCAGGTTCGGCGGGTCGCCCGGGATGCCGATCAGCGGGACCTTCGGGCCGCGGATCGACGGGAACGCGTCGAGCAGGCTCTTGCTGTACGGATGCGACGGCGTGTCGAAGACCTCGCGCGTCGGACCGAACTCGACCACCTGGCCCGCGTACATCACGAGCAGCCGATCCGAGAAGTGGCTGACCAGCGACATGTCGTGGGTGACGAAGACGACCGCGAAGCCCAGTTGCTGCTGAAGCTCCTTGATCTGCACCATCAGCGAACGCTGCGCCACGACGTCGAGCGCGGAGGTCGGCTCGTCCATCACGATCAGGTCCGGCGTGAACAGCAGCGCCATCGCGATCATCGCGCGCTGCCGCATGCCGCCGGACAGCTGGTGCGGATAGCTGTCCAGGTGCACGGGATCGATCGAGACCAGCCGCAGCACCTCGGCCGAGCGCTCGCGGATCCGCTCGTCGGACCACTTCTCGTGTGCCAGGATCGCGTCCTCGAACTGGCTTGCGATGGTGCGCACCGGGTTCAGCGCGTTCATCGCGCTCTGCATCACGACCGCGAGGTTGCGCCAACGCAGATCGTTGAGCTCCTTCGTCGGCAGGGTCACGAGGTCCTTGCCCCGGAACAGCACCTCGCCGCCGGCGATCCGCGCGGGAGCGCTGTGCAACTGCGCGATGCCGAACAGCAGCGTGGACTTGCCGCAGCCGGACTCGCCGACGATGCCGACGAACTCGCCAGGACGCACCGTCAGGTTCACCCCGGAGCAGGCCTCCACCGGGCCGCGCGGCGAGTCGTAGACGATCCGCAGATCGCGCACGTCCAGCAGCGGCTCAGGCAGTCGCTCAGGCTGCGGCTCAGACAGCGTCGACATGGAGATCCCCGGCTCCCATCCGAACGGCTCAGGAGGCGTCGGTGTAGACATGCTCGGCTCCCATCACTGCGTCTTTTTCAACAGCATCGTCGGCGCCCTTGCGCGCCTTCCGGAGGTCCTTGCGGCGCACCGGACGCAGCGCCGGGTTGCCGATCTCGTCGAAGGCGTAGTTCATCAGCGCGAACGCCGCGCTCAGCACGGCGATCGCCAGGCCGGGAGCGACGATCCACATCGCGTTGCCCGCCTGCAGCGCCTCCTGGCTGTTGGCCCAGTAGAGCATCGTGCCCCAGCTGTCCGAGGCGGTGTTGCCCAGGCCGATGAACTGCAGCCCCGAGGCGGCGAGCACCGAGTAGAGCGCCGAGCCGAGGAAGTTCGCCACGATCAGCGAGGTCATCGTCGGCATCATCTCGAACAGGATGATGTAGGCCCGCCGCTCGCCGCGCACCCGTGCGGCCTCCAGGAAGTCCCGGTTGCGCAGCGACAGCGCCTGCGCGCGCATCTGGTTCGCGCCGTACGACCAGCCCGTCGCCACCAGCACGATGATCATCACCCAGTTCGAGGTGCCCGCGTAACGCGCCAGGATGATCATCAGCGGGAACGTCGGCAGGATCAGCACCACGTTCGTGCACAGGGAGAGGACCTCGTCCACGATGCCGCCCATGTACGCGGCGGTGATGCCGATCAGCACCGAGAGCACCGTGGCGAAACCGCCCGCCGCCAGCGCGATGATCAGCACCTGCCGCGCGCCGTAGATCAGCTGGCTGTAGATGTCCTGGCCGTACGACGTGGTCCCCAGCAGGTGCGAGGTGGACAGGCCCAGGTTCGGCGAGTAGGCGCCGATGACGTCCGGCGCGTGGTTCGAGGTGAAGATGCCGGGGAACAGGGCGACCAGGACCGTGATCCCGAACAGGATCAGTCCGATCAGGGCCTTGCGGTTCTTGAGCATGGATGCGAACTTCATGGCGCTCAGCCCTTCTCTCGGGCGCGCGGGTCGAGCCACACCATGAAGAAGTCCGCGACCAGCAACGAGACCAGCACCGCGATGGTGTAGAGCATGAACAGGACCTGCATCAGCGGATAGTCGTTGTTGTCCACGGCGTTCAGCAGCTGGTAGCCGAGGCCGGGGTAGTTGAACACGTACTCGACGAGCACCGAGCCGGAGAGCACGAAGCCGAGCGACATCGCGAAGCCGGAGATGTTCGGCAGCATCGCGTTGCGCGCCGCGTAGTTGAACATGATCTTCCGGTCGGACAGGCCCTTGGCCCTGGCCATCCGCACGTAGTCCTCGGCGACCGTGGTGATCATGTTGTTGCGCATCGTCAGGATCCAGCCGCCGATCGAGGTGATCAGCAGCGTGAACGCGGGCAGCACGGCGTGCTGCGCGACGCTGCCGATGTAGCCGGGGGAGAGGCCGGGCAGGATCGACGGGTCGTAGTTGAAGTCCGCGGGCAGCCAGTTCAGCGTCGTGGCGAACAGCAGGATCAGCAGCATGCCGATCCAGTAGTAGGGCAGGTTCGCGGTGACCACCAGCGTCGACGGGAGCCACGAGTCGAGCGTGCCGCCGCGCCGCCAGCCGGCCACGATGCCCGCCACGTTGCCCAGGACGAACGCGATGACCGTGGTCAGCCCGATCAGGCCGAGGGTCCAGGGCAGCGCCTGGAAGATGATGTCACGCACCGGTTCGCCGAGGGACAGTCCGATCGACTGGCCCCACTGGCCGGTGAGCATGTCCTTGAGGTACGTGAAGTACTGGGGAACCAGCCCGGCGTTCGGCTTGTAGCCGAAGCTGGACAGGATCGACTCCAGGGCGGCGGGGGAGAGCTTGGCGCGGGTGCGCGCCTCCAGCGCCTGCAGCGGATTTCCCGGCATGAACCGAGGAATGAAGAAGTTCAGAGTCATTGCCGCCCAGAGCGTGAACAGGAACATGCTCAGTCGGCGCACGACGAATCTCATGACGTGTCACGATCCTTCGTTGGGCCCGGTGCGGACGCCGCGTCGACGTCCGCACCGGGCTCGCGATTACTGAGCGGTCTTCGAGTACAGGCGCAGCAGCACCTGCTCGACGTCCGGGTACGTCCAGGGCGAGGGCTGCGCGTACTGGTCGGCGGCCGAGGGCCAGCCCGCGAGCTCGGCGGTCGAGTACTGGTACCAGTCCACCGACTCGACGACCGGGATCAGCGGCACGTCGTTGAGCATGTAGGTCTCGACCTGCTCGAGGGCCTGCTGCTGCGCGGACGGGCTGGTGGCCGCGGCGTAGGCGCCGAACGCCGCGTCCACCGCGGAGTTCTTGTAGCGGCCGTAGTCGCCCTGCCCGGCCGAGCCGATCGCCTGGTCGTTGGCCGAGTCCAGCATCAGGTGCAGCTCGTAGTACGGCGACGGGCCGGCGGGCGGACCGTACATGATGGCCTGGAAGTTGCCGTTCTGCAGGTCGCTGGTGAAGGTGTTGTCAGCCTCGTCCAGCACCGTCACGTTGATGCCGATGCCGGCCAGCTCCTGCTTGATCACCTGCAGGTCGGCGTCCCAGTCGGTGTATCCGGTGACCGTCTTGACGGTCAGGCTCAGCGGGTGCGAGCTGGAGTACCCGGCGGACTTGAGCGCCGCCGTGGCCTTCGACAGGTTCTGCGCGCCGTAACCCGAGGACGACAGGGCCGAGGAGTTCAGGAACGAGTTGAAGGTCGGGGTGACCACGCCGGTCTGGTTCGCGGCCGGCTCCTCGCCCTGCTCGCCGATCGCCGCGATCTGGGCGCGGTTGAGCGCGTACGCGATCGCCTGGCGCACGTTCAGGTTCGCGGTCGGGCCCTGCACCGTGTTCGGGATCAGCGACACGTTCGCGACCGGCGGGGACCAGATGTGGAAGTTCGTGGACTTCGACACGTAGAAGCTGTTGACGCTCGGGATGTACTGGCCGCCCCAGTTCGCCTTGCCGCTGGCCAGGTCGTTGTTCGCCGGGTCGTTGCTCAGGTAGGCCGGGTAGTTGATGGTCTGGACGTGCGGCTCGTTCGGCATCCAGTAGGACTTGTTCGCGGTGTACTTGATATTGTCCGCGCTGCAGCTGCTGACCACGAAGGGGCCGGTGCCGACGGGCTTGGTGTTGGTGTAGTTGCCCGGGTTGCCGACCGTCGACCAGATGTGCTGCGGCACGATCGGCACCATGTTGGCCACGTCGTAGAAGAACACCGACGCGTTCGAGGAGAAGGTCAGCGTGACCTTGTCGCCGCTGGCGGTCGCGCTGGTCATACCGGCGCCGCCGCCGGAGGGCGCGGTCCACAGCGCGAAGGTGTCCAGCGAGTTGTACTGCTTGAGCAGGTTGAAGGTGTACGCGACGTCCTGAGCCGTGAACGCCGTGCCGTCGCTCCACTTCACGCCCGAGCGCACGTCGAAGCTCAGCTGCGTGTCGGTGGAGTTCCACGCGTAGCTCGTCGCCAGCATCGGGGTCGGGGTCGCGGAGCTCTGCAGGGGGTTGATGTAGAGCAGCGACTCGTAGAGGTAGCCGTTGGCCTCTTGCTGGTTCGTGGTGAGCGGATTGAACTGGCAGTTCCAGGTCGCGCCGGTCTCGTTGGCGATGGTGACCGTGCCGCCCGCCTTGAGGTTCGCGCTCAGCGCCGGGACGGTGTTCGAGCCGGTGGACGAGCCCCCGGTGTCGCTCGCGTGCTTGGTGGAGCTACAGCCGGCCACGGCGGCGGCCAAGCCTATCGCCGCGCCGGCGGCGAGGATCTTTGTGCGCCTCATCCTTGGAACCTCACAGGAGTTGAAGGGGGAGAACGGGGGAGAATGAACGACGTGCGCGAAAGGTAAGTAAAGTTAACTGCCCTGTGCGAGTGAGTGCAATGCTCCCGAGCAAAGGATTAATAACGGGTGGGCAACAGGTTTCGGAGTCGGTTTCGAAGCCGGCGCGCCGCATGGTCGGTCAGTTGGCGGGGGTGACGCCGAGCCGGTCAAGGCCCAGCAGAACGGCGCCGTGCACGGGTCTGCGGCTCGGCACGACGAGGCGTGCCGCCGGGATCCGGGTCGCGGCGAGCACGGAGATCCGGTCCATGAGCACCGGCACCGCCGCGCGCAGTACGCCGCCGCCGAGGATCACCTCGGTCTCGCGGTCCAGCAGGTCGAGCTTTTCGAGCGTGGTCCGCGCCCAGCCGACGACTTCGCGCGCCTGCTTGTCGACGTATTCGAGCGCGACCGGGTCGCCCGCCGTCGCCACCCGGAGCAGCAGCGGCGAGAGTTCATGGATGCGTTCATCGGCGAAGGTGCCGAGGTGGAAGGCGAGCGCCGCCTCGATCGCGGTCTCGGTGCCGAAGTGCGCGGCGACGGCCTCGGTGAGCGCGGTCGGGTCGCCGCGGCCGTCCTCGCCGCGCACGGCCGCGTACATCGCGCGCTGGCCGAGCGCGTGGCCGCCGCCCCAGTCGCCGGTCAGGATGCCGATCGCCGGATAGCGCACGCGCCGTCCGTCCGGCCCGATGCCCGCGCAGTTCGTGCCGGCTCCGCAGACCACTGCGACGCCCCAGGGATGCGAGGCCCCGGCGCGCAGCAGCGCGAACGTGTCGTTGCCGACCTCGAACGTCTCGGTCCAGCCGCGAGCCGCGAAGGCCTCGCCGAGGGCCACTTCCTCCTGCGGCAGGTCGGCGCCGGCCACGAAGGCGGACAGATGCCGGGCCAGCGGCGCGTCCTCGGGCAGTTCGAGCTGGGTGCGGATCTCGCCGATCGCCTTGGCGACCACGTCGATCGCGGAGCCCACGCCGGTGCTCTGCGGGGTGAACGGCCCGGCCTGCGCCTGGGCCAGCACCTCGCCGTCCGCGGTGGCGAGTGCGACGTCGGTCTTGCTGTTCCCGCCGTCCACGGCCAGCACCAGACCGGGATGCTCGCGGGGTGCGGCGGGACTGGAGACGGTCGCGGTCGCACTGGTCGCACCGCGATCGGCCTGCGGACCGCTTCCATCGTCGTACGCTGTGACATTTAGGCCCACGGCAGGAACTTCTCGTTCGCGGCGATCAGCGCGTCACCCAGGCGATTCGCGAGGTCGTACTGGCCGATCAGCGGATGCGCGAGCAGCGCCTGGACCACGCGGTCCCGGCCGCCGTGGATCGCGGCGTCGAGCGCCAGCTCCTCGTACGCGCTGACGTGCGCGATCAGACCCCGCATATGCGCGGGCAGCGGCGGCTGCGGTATGGCCTTGATGCCGTTGGCGCCGACCTCGGCGGCGACCTCGATCACGGTGTCGTCGGACAGGAACGGCAGCGTGCCGTTGTTGCGCATGTTCACCACGCGCACGTCCGGCTCGTCCGCGGGAGCCGTCAGCGAGGCGATGAGCTCTACGGCCGCCTCGGAGTAGAACGCACCGCCGCGCTTGGCCAGCAGTTCCGGCTTCTCATCCACCGACGGATCGTTGTACATCTCAATGAGCTGACGCTCCATCGCGGCGACCTGCTCGGCCCGCGACTCGGACTCCTTCAGCTCCTTGACCACGGCGTCGTGCTCGTAGAAGTAGCGCAGGTAGTACGAGGGGATCGCGTGCAGTTCGCCGAGGATCCTGGCGGGCAGGTGCAGGCTGCCGGCGATCTCGGCGCCCTGCTCGGCGATGATCTCGTCGAGCCGCTCCTCGCCCGCGACCCGCACGCCGCGGATCCACGTCAGGTGGTTGAGGCCGACGTGGTCCAGCGAGACCTGGTCCGGCGTCACGCCGGCCGCGGCGGCGAACCGGCGCTGGAAGCCGATCGCCACGTTGCACAGGCCCACCGCGTCGTGGCCCGCGTCCAGCAGCGCGCGGGTGACGATGCCGACCGGATTGGTGAAGTCCACGATCCGCGCGTTCGGCGCGTGCTTGCGCACCTGCTCGGCCAGTTCCAGCACCACCGGAACCGTGCGCAGCGCCTTGGCCAGGCCGCCCGCGCCGGTGGTCTCCTGGCCCACGCAGCAGAAGTCCAGCGGCAGCGTCTCGTCCACGTTGCGCGCGGCCTGCCCGCCGACCCGCAACTGGAAGAGCACGGCGTCCGCACCCTCGATCCCGGCGGCCACGTCCGAGGTCGCGAGCACCTCGCCGGGGTGGCCTTGCTTGGCGAGGATGCGGCGGGATATCGCGCCCACCGCGTCCAACCGCGCCTGGTCCGGGTCGACCAGTGCGAGCTGCTCGACCGGCAGCTGGTCACGCAGCCGCGCGAAGCCGTCGACGAGTTCGGGCGTGTACGTGGAGCCGCCCCCGATGATGGCCAGCTTCATAGTCTACCTTCTACGGGTGTTGTCGAAGAGTTCCTGCTTGGTCTGCGCCAGCGCCGACTCGATCGCGCCGGCCAGCACCGGCTCCTCCGCGACCTCGGAGAGCACCAGCTTCGGGCGCGGGATGACGATGTCGTGCAGCTCGGTGGTCATCAGCTCGCGCAGCGGCTCGCCGCCGGCCTGCAGCATCGCGCCGGTCAGCACGATCAGCTCGGGGTCCAGCACCGCGACCAGCGGGGCGAGGCCCACCGCGAGCCGCTCGGCCAGCTCCCGCAGCAGCGGGGTGCCGACCGAGCCGGAACCGGCGGCGCGGCTGACCGCGGCGGCCGCGTTGGAGCCGGAGAAACCCTTGGACCTGGCAAGTTTCAGCACCGCGGGCGCCCCGCCGAGGTTCTGGAAGCCGCCGTTGACGTTGCGCCGGATGTTGCGCGTCAGCGGCTGCCCGGTGACCGGCATGTAGCCGATCTCGCCGGCGCCGCCGGTGAAGCCGCGGTGCAGCTTCCCGTCGATCACGATCGCCGCGCCGATGCCGTCGCCGATCCACAGCACCGCGAAGTCGCGGCACTCCAGCGGCGCGCCCTTGCGGGTCACCCCGAGGGACTGCTCGGCGATCGCGGCCAGGTTGACGTCGTTCTCCACGTCCACGGCCGGGTCCGGCTCACCGGGTCCGGTCAGCTCGGAGCCGAGCCGCGCCAGCAGGTTCGGGTCGTGCCAGCCGGGCAGGTGCGGGGCGTAGCGGATCCGGCCGGTCTGCGGGTCCGGCGCGCCGCCGAGGCCGATGACCACGCGGTTGAGCCGCGGTACGGTGATCCCGGCCGTGGCGCACGCCTCGCCGAGCGCCTCGCGGACGCGATCGACCGCGTCCTTCACCTCCCGCCGCGGCGTGGGGAGCGTAGTCTGTGCGATGACCTCCCCGGTCAGATCGCAGAGCCGGACCAGGATCTGGGCCGGCGTCACGTCGAGGCCCGCGACGAACGCCGCCCCCGGCCGCACCCGGTAGAGCCGGGCCGTGCGCCCCTCCCCGGGCAGCGCCTCGACGAGGCCGGCCGCCTCGAGCCGGTCCATCAGCTGGGTGGCGGTCGGCTTGGACAGGCCCGTCAGGGCGCCGAGCCGGGCCCGGGTGAGCGGACCCTGCTCGCTGAGCAGTTGCAGCGCGGTGCGATCGTTGATCGCGCGCAGCAGGCTCGGGGTTCCCGGTACCTGGTCCATCGCACCTCTCTAATAAGGAAAGTTTCCTTACTTTTCGAGGTCACAGTAGGGCACGGCTGCTACGGAGTCAAGCATCGGCCGCGGCGGCCGCATCAACCCGAGAACGCCGCAGCGCGGCCGGCTGACGCCGCGGGGGCCGCCCCCGCGAGACCACGGGACTCGAGGAGACGGCCTCGCGTCGGGGGCCCGGCTCGGCGGCCGCCGCCGTCGCCCGCGCCCCCGCCTCCACCGCCGGGGCCGCCGCTCCCGGCGGAGCGAGGGAACTGCGGTACACCTAAGTACGTACCCTGGCCCGCCGCATGAAAGAACCCTGAAAGCGGCGTGAGAAAGGGCTCGCGCTCGCAAAATCTCGGTCCGGCGGACTTGGCGGGAACGCGGGTTTACGCAAAGCCTTGCGAAACCCGGCGCGGTCGGAGCCGTGCTCGGCGCCTCGGCGGCGCGTCAGCCGAGCAGCGCCTCGAGCGCCAGCGCGACCCCGTCCTCCATGTGGTGCCCGACGACCTGGTCCGCCGTCGCGAGCACCTCGACATGCGCGTTCGCCATGGCGTAGCCGAGCCCGGCCCAGCGCAGCATCGGCAGGTCGTTGGGCATGTCGCCGAACGCCGCCACCTCGGAGGCCGCGATACCCCGCCGCGCGCACAGCCACTCCAGCGCGCTCGCCTTCGACGCACCCAGCGGCGCGATCTCCAGCAGTCCTCTGCCACCCGAGTGGCTGACCTCCGCGTCCACGGTGAGGATCTCGTTCGCGACGGAGACCATCTCGTCCTCGCCGCGCACCGCGGAGCGGGCGAGCACCTTGACGATGCTGGGCATCTGCGGCGCGATCCCAGTCAGGTTGTCCGTCAGTACCCTGCGACCGTCGCCGACCGAGCCGATTCCGAAGCCGGTCTCGAAGTAGACCTCGAGACCGGTCTCCATCGCGAATCCCGCCTCGGGAAAGGAGGGCCGCAGCTGATCCACGATCGCGATGGCGACGGTCGGCTCGAAAGACCGGATGAAGGTCAGTGCGCCGGTCTCCCGCACTGCGTCGTCTGGCGCGGTGCCGTGCCCGCCGTCACTGAGATCCGCCGCCGCGTCGAACTCGGCGAGCATCGTCCCGTTCCCGCACAGCGCCGCGATCCGCCCGCCCAGCTGCTCGGCGAGGTGCGCCACGGTCCGCGGCGGCCGCGCCGTGACCAGCACGAACTCGATTCCCGCGGTGACCACGGCCCGCACCGCGGCCACCGTGCGCGGCGTGAGCTGCTTCTCGCCGTCCAGCAGCGTGCCGTCGAGGTCGGTGGCGATCAGGCGGGGGAGCATGCGCCGATCATCTCATGGGGGATCATCGCGAGCGGCTGCGCGGCTACGCCACCTGCACCGTGATCGTGTGATATCCGGTCGCGCCGTCCGGCGGCGGAGCGGCCAACGCCGAGGTCTGCGTGGCGCCGGTGCCGTCCGTCGCGCGCACCGCGACCGTGTGCGAACCCCTCGCCGCGTTCGACCACTGATACGACCACTGCCGCCAGGTGTCCGGAGTGTCCGAGGTCGCGAGCGTCGCCTCGAGCCAGGCGCCGTTGTCGATCTGCACCTCGACGGCGGCCAATCCGCGGTGCGTGGCCCACGCCGTGCCGGCGAGCACGACCGCGCCCGCCGAGACCGTCGCGTTGTCCTGCGGCACGTCGATCCGCGACGCCGTCTTCACCGGGCCCTGCGGCGACCAGCCGTTCGCCGTCCAGTACGCGGCCGACGAGGCGAACGTGGTGAGGTTGAGGTCCGTCACCCACTTCGTCGCCGACACGTATCCGTAGAGGCCCGGAATCAGCATCCTGCAAGGGAAGCCGTGCTCGATCGGCAGGGCCTCGCCGTTCATCGCGATCGCCAGCATCGCCTGGCGGCCGTCCAGCGTCGCCTCGACCGGCGAGCCGATCGTCATGCCGTCGGTCGAGGTCGAGAGGATCATGTCAGAGCCCGTCTGCACTCCGGCGCGGCGCAGCAGCGGGGCCAGCGGCGTGCCGAGCCAGCGCGCGTTGCCGCAGTACGAGCCGCCGACCGGGTTCGACACGCAGGTCAGCGTCAGGTCGTGCTCCTCGAACGCGTACTTGAGCAGCTCGTCGAAGGTGATCTCGAAGGGCCGGTCCACCATGCCGTGCACGCGCAGCTTCCACGTGTTCGGATTCACCTGCGGCACCGTGAGCGCCGTGTCCACGCGGTAGAACTGCGAGTTCGGCGTGAAGAACGGCCCGAGCCCGGAGACGTTCGGATGTACCGACGAGGGCGGTTCGGCGAGCGTCGTCTCCGGCTTCGGGAGCACGACCGTGGCCCGCGCCGCCGAGGCGTCGTACCGGCTGTTGATCCACGCCTTTGCGCCGAAGCCGCCGACCAGCGCGCCCGCCGTGGTGCCCAGCACGGCGACCAGGAACTGCCGCCGCTGCACGCGCCCGGCCCGCGGCTCCGATTCCGCGGCGGCGAGGATCGTCAGCCAGCGCAGCACCAGCACCGCGGCGACTCCGGCCAGCAACGAGGGAAACAGATAACCGGTACCGGCGTTCGGCCGGGTCACGGCGGCGTACATGCCGACGATGCCGAAGGCGGCGGCGATCCAGCTAGCCCAGGTCAGCCGGGTGCGCGCCAGAATCCCGGCACCCGCCGAGAGCAGCGCGAGCCCCACGTACACGCCGAGGAGCAGCATCCGCTTGTCGTTACTGCCGAAGTTGCGGATCGCGAACTGCTCGAGCCAGGTCGGCGTCATGCTGATCGCCCACTGGCCCACCGCCACCGCCGGCGACGAGGCCTCGCCGGTGACCACCGCGACAAGCTCACCGACCGCGAGCCCGGCGCCGCCCGCGACCACACCGATCAGCGCGCCACGAATCACCTTCCCGGCACGCGCAGGCCGCGCATTTTCGCTGCTCATGACCGCACTCTAGCGTCGGTCACCTGAGCGGGCGCTGAGACCGGCACGAGCGTAAGACACTCATAATGTATCGGCCGGATCGCGGCCATGATGATCTTGACGGACCGCCAGATCGTCGAGTGCCACACGGTCTCCGGACCCAGCACCGGCGCCAGTTGCGGCTCCAGTTCCGGCTCCGGTTCTCGCTTCAGTTCTGTGCCTGCTCCGTGTCCGCCCTATGGCCGCTCCGGGTCCAGCACCTTCCTGCCACGCATGCCGCCGCAGGTTGGGAGCGTTCACGGAATCATGCCCTCCGGAACCCCTTGCAGCGTCTCGACTATTCGCTACCGCAGTGATATCTCTAACGTCCGGACCTGTGAACGATCCCAATGGCGGCGACCGGCAGGCCCCGATCCTGGGAGAGATGCAGCGATGCGGCAACTGAAGGAACAGTCACGAATATGGACGCGGGGACTCTGCGCGGGCGTCGCTGCCCTCGCGTTGACCGCGTTCCCCGCCGCGGCCCACGCGCAGTCCTCCGGCGAGCGCGGCGGCATGCGGTCCGGTGACGGCCAGGTGGTCGACCCGGCCTTCAACCTCGACGGCACCGGCACCCCCGTCGGCTGGAACACGACCGGAACGTCGGGCGCCTCGTACACCGAGGCCACCGGCTACGGCTACAACGGCGATGCGTACCAGCTCACGCACTGGTCTTCCGCGGCGTACGACGTGGACACCTGGCAGCGCGTCACCGGCCTGGCCGACGGCGACTACACGCTCGGCGCGTGGGTGAAGTCGGGCGGCGGTGACACCGCGAACTACATCGAGCTCCAGTCCGGCCGTGCCGGCAACCGGACCGCCGTACCGGTGATCTCCGACGGCAGCTGGCTCTACATCGTCACCTCGGTGCACGTGACAGGGCACGAAGCGACCATCCACCTCGTCTCCGACAGCGCGGCGGGCGACTGGACCGACTACGGACTCATTACCCTGACACCCGGCTACGCCTCGCTGCCGATCCGCGGCGGCGACGTCTCCACGCTCGTGCGCAGCGAGCAGCTCGGCGGCGCCTATCACAACTCCGCAGGTCAGCAGGAGAACGCCCTCGGCATCCTCGGCAGCGCGGGCATGAACTACGTGCGCCTGCGTGTGTGGGTGAACCCCGAGGACGGCATGAACGACGAGCAGCAGCTTCTCGCCGGCGCGCGCGAGGCCGAGGCGCACCATATGAAGCTGTTCCTCGACTTCCACTACTCCGACACCTGGACCGATCCGGGCCACCAGGCCACCCCCGCCGCATGGGCGGACGACTCGCTCAGCCAGCTCGAGTCAGACATCTACAGCTACTCGGCCAAGGTCGTCGGCGACCTCGTTCGCCAGGGCACCCCGCCCGACATGGTGCAGACCGGCAACGAGATCAACGGCGGCTTCCTCTGGCCGACCGGCCTCGACTACGGGTCCAGTAACGCGTGGACCACCTTCGGCGCGCTGCTCAAGTCGGCGATCGCGGGCGTGAAGTCGGCGGATCCGCACGCGAAGATCGTCCTGCACATCGCCAACGCGGCGAGCTGGAGCGGTGTCGAATGGTTCTTCGACAACGCCGTCGCGCAGAAGATCCCCTTCGACGTGATCGCCCTGTCGTACTACTCGTACTGGCACGGCTACCTCGACGAGCTCCAGTCCACCCTGGACCAGACGGCCGCCCGCTACGGCAAGCCGATCGTCCTCGCCGAGACCGCGTACCCGTTCACCCTGCAGAGCGGCGATCCGACCGCGACGCTCAGCTTCAGCGACTCCACCGAGCTGGAGACCGGCTACGCCGCCGCTCCCGCCGGCCAGGCCGCGATGTTCCGCGACACCCTCAACATCGTCCAGGCCGTCCCCGGCGGCCTCGGCCTCGGCGCCTTCTACTGGGAGCCGACCTGGACCGTCGTCCCGGGCAACGGCTGGGATCCCACCGACCCGAGCGCGGGCGACGGCTGGGAGAGCCAGGCGATGTTCGACTACGACGACAAGGCCCTCCCGGTCGTCACCGACTACGCACCGCGATAGTGAACTGCCGGTAGCCTTGATCCCGTGCTCAGAAAAGTCACCGCGACCAGGTACGTCACGCCGCTGAAGGAGGGCGGTTCGCTGCCCGCGATCGTGGAGGCGGACGACCTGGGGATGTACGTGGCGAAGTTCCGCGGGGCGGGGCAGGGGCGCAAGGCGCTGATCGCGGAGATCGTGGCGGGGGAGCTCGGGCGCGCGCTCGAGCTCCCCGTGCCGGAGCTGGTGACGGTTCAGCTGGACGAGGCGATCGGCAAGGGGGAGCCGGACCCGGAGATCCAGGAGCTGCTGCTCAAGAGCGTCGGCATGAACCTCGGCATGGACTACCTGCCGGGCGCGCTGAACTTCGATCCGCTCGCGTTCGAGGTGGACGCCGGGTTCGCCGGGCGCGTGGCCTGGTTCGACACGCTGATCGGCAATGTGGACCGCTCGTGGCGCAACCCGAATCTGATGCGCTGGCACGGCAAGCCCTACCTCATCGACCACGGCGCGTCGCTGATCTTCCAGCACTCCTGGCCGCAGGACGCCGCGGCGCTGGAGCGGTCCGCGCGTCGCCCGGCCCGGGTGGAGCTCGCGGATCACGCGCTGGCGCGGTTCGAGCCGGACCTGAAGGCGGCGGACGACGCGTTGGCGCCGTTGGTCACGCCGGACGTGGTCGCGGCGGCGACCGCGTTGGTGCCGGACGAGTGGCTGGCGGATGAGCCGGGCTTCGACTCGCCGGACGACGTGCGCAAGGCCTTCGCCGACTGGTTCGCATTCCGGCTCCGCGCGCCGCGCTCGGAGTGGCTGCCGGAGCTGGGAGGATGATGACAGTGCCCCAGTCTCCTGCCGCTGCCACGAGTATGCGCTCCACGAACTCCGTCGAGTACGCCTACCTGCGCGCCGTCCCACGGGTCGAGCTCGGTGAGTCGGTGAACGTGGGCGTGCTCGTGTACTGCCAGGCCCGCGACTACCTGGCCTGCGCGACGTGGCTCGATCCCGACCGGGTGCGCGCCCTCGATCCCGATGCGGACATCGACGGCCTGGCCGCCGCGCTCGGCGCGATCGCGAAGATCTGCCGTGGTGGGGCGCAGGCGGGTCCGGCCGGGGAGATCTCGCTGGGACAGCGATTCCGCTGGTTGACGGCCCCCCGCTCCGCAGTGCTGCAGCCGGGGCCGGTGCACCTCGGGCTCTGCCGCGAGCCCGAGGAGACGCTGCGTCGGCTGTCCGTCGGCGGATGACCGGAACACGCCGGCTGACGAGGCCGCCTCAGGAGTCGAGGCAGCGTCAGGAGTCGAGGCCGCGTCAGGAGTCGACGACCGTTATCGCCATGCCGAGCGACTGCAGGCGCTTGAGCGGCTCGTCGTAGCCGCGCTCGAGCGACTCGACGTCCATCAGCACCGAGGGCCCGTCCGCGATCGAGGCGGCGATGACCGACGAGTAGCCGGTGCGCACATCCGGGACGTGCACCTCCGCGCCGACCAGCTTCGACGGGCCGTGCACGACCGCCGAGTGCATGTAGTTCGTGTCGTGGAAGCGGCAGGCGTTGCCGCCCAGGCACATCGGGAACAGTTCGATCTCGCAGCCGAGCTGCTGCAGCGCCTTGACGTAGACGAACCGGTTCTCGAACACCGTCTCATGCAGCACGGACAGCCCGCGCGCCTGGCTCATCAGCACCAGAAGCGGCTGCTGCCAGTCGGTCGCGAAACCGGGGTGCGTGTCCGTGTGCACGGCCGCCGAGCGCAGCCCCTCCGGCGCCGACGCGGTGATGTACTCCTCGCCGATGTCGAAGTGCGTGCCCATCTTCCGCAGCGTCTCGATCGCGGTCACCAGCCGCTCCTGCGCGCAGCCGTGCACCCGCACCTGGCCGCCGGTCAGCAGGCCCGCGACCAGGTAGCTGAATGCCTCGAGCCGGTCGCCGGCCAGCGTCGTCGACGCTCCGTGCAGCTTCTCCACGCCCTCGATCAGGATCCTGCGGTCCGGCTGCAGCTGGATGCCCGCGCCCATCCGCTGCAGGAACAGCGCGAGCTCCATGATCTCCGGCTCCACGGCCGCGTTCTGGATCACCGTGCGGCCCTCGGCGAGCACCGCGCTCAACATCACGGACTCCGTCGCCCCGACGCTCGGATACGGCAGTTGCACCTTCGTGCCCTGCAGCCGTCGCGCGGTCGCGTGGATGCCGGTCTCGTCCACCACGATCTGCGCGCCCATCTTGGTCAGCGCGTCGATGTGGAAATCCAGCGGCCGCGGACCGATCTGATCCCCGCCGACCAGCGGCACGAAGGCCTCGCCGGTCAGGTTGAGCAGCGGCCCGAGCAGCAGCACCGGAATCCGGTTGCGTCCGGTGAAGCTCGTCGGCACGGCAGGGGACAGCGCGCTGCCGCGTTCGACGACCAGCGTGTCGCCCTCGCGCTCCACCGTGCCGCCGACGGATCGCAGCATGGACGCGGTGATCTCGACGTCGCCGACCCGTGGCGCGTTCGCGATCCGGCTCTGCCCCTCGCCGAGGAGCGCGGCGACCATGTGCTTGGTGACGGCGTTCTTCGAGCCGCGCACGGTGACGTCCCCGCGCAGCGGACCGGTCGGCTCGATCTTCCAGGCTCTCGTCATGGATGCCATTGTGTCGCACGTCACTCAGCTGCGCTCAACGATCACTGATCAACGGCAGCCTGCCGTCCGGTCGCGTGTGAACCGGGTCGACTGCGACTGATGCGTCGTCCGATAGCCCAGCCGCAGATAGATCCGTTGCGCCGCCTCGTTCGGATAGTAGTGCGCGAGCGTACACGTCTCGTCACCGGCCGTGAACGCGTGACGGGTCAGGGCCGCCGTCACCGCCGCGCCGAGCCCCTGGCCGCGGGACTCCGGCGCGGTCGCGATCGAGGCCAGATACGCCGTCCCGCGCCGACGACGCGTGAACGCGCCGACCGCGAGCAACGCGCCGGACGCCTCGTCGGCCACCCCGAGCCACCGCTCCACCTCGGGATGGTCCGAGCGCACCGAGTGATGCGGATTCACCCGGTCCAGAAACGCCTGTACCGCCGCCAGATCCGTCAGCGGTGCCACGCGCTCCTCGCCCGGCGGTCGCGTCGGCGGCGCGTCGCAGCGCATCGCGTCCCACAGGTTGGGCTGCTGCCGGCCGATCCATTTCGTTATGTCCAGGCCGCGCGGCACGGTGATCCCGTAACACTTCTCGCCCAGCTCGCCGAGCGCCGTGTCGATCAGCAGCGGCGCGGACTCCGGCGACCCGACGACGTTCAGCCAGCACGGATCCCCGCCGTAGCCGTCGACCGAGGCGAACGCGTAGCAGCCCGGGACCTCCCACGCGCCGTGCAGCACCCCGGGATCGGTCTCGATGAGCAGCACGGTGTCGTCGAGCATCGGCCCGGGCAGCTCGGCGTACGAGCCGTACCGGGTGACGGCCGCCTGCGGTATCACGTCCATGGTCACCGATTCTCGCATCCGCCCCCGACGGTCTTGATCCCCGAGGATCTTGATCGGGTCCTGTCGGCGGCAGGTACTAGGCTCGTGTCATGCCTGGCGACAGCCTCTTCGACTACGTGAGCCGCGAACAGGGCGCCCTGCGCGCCCCGCTCGCCGCGCGCATGCGTCCGCGCACCCTGGACGAGGTCGTCGGCCAGCAGAAGCTGCTGCGGTCCGGATCCCCGCTGCGCAGGCTGGTCGAGGCCGGGGCCGAGTCCCGCGCCGTGCCCGCCTCGGTGATCCTCTGGGGTCCGCCCGGCACCGGAAAGACCACCTTGGCGCACGTGGTCGCCCAGAGCACCGACCGGCACTTCCTCGAGCTCTCGGCGATCACGGCCGGGGTCAAGGAGGTGCGCGCGGCCCTGGAGGAGGCGCGTACCCAGCTCGCCGGGTACGGCCGGGAGACCGTGCTGTTCCTCGACGAGATCCACCGCTTCTCCAAGGCCCAGCAGGACTCGCTGCTGCCCGCGGTGGAGAACCGCACGGTCACGCTGATCGCGGCGACGACCGAGAACCCTTATTTCTCGGTCATCTCCCCGCTGATGTCCCGGTCGCTGCTGCTCACCCTGGAGGAGCTCGGCGAGCAGGACATCAGCACACTGATCGACAGGGCCCTGGAGGACGAGCGCGGGCTCGCGGGCACCGTCACGCTGGACGACGAGGCGCGCGCCCAACTGCTGCGGCTCGCCGGGGGAGACGCGCGCCGGGCACTGACCGCGCTGGAAGCCGGCGCCGGGGCGGCGAAGGACAGCGGCTCCGACGCCGTCACCGTCGCGATCCTGGAGCAGGCCGTGGACCGGGCCGCGGTCCGCTACGACAAGGACGGCGACCAGCACTACGACGTGGCCTCGGCGCTGATCAAGTCGATCCGCGGCTCGGACGTGGACGCCGCGCTGCACTATCTCGCGCGGATGATCGAGGCGGGGGAGGACCCGCGGTTCATCGCCCGCAGGCTCGTCATCTCGGCCAGCGAGGACATCGGCCTCGCGGACCCGTCCGCGCTGCAGACGGCCGTCGCCGCGATGCAGGCGGTGTCGTTCATCGGCTGGCCGGAGGCTCAGCTCTCCTTGTCCCAGGCCGTGATCGCGCTCGCCCTCGCGCCCAAGTCCAACGCGGCAACCCTGGCGATCGGCGCCGCGTTGAACGACGTGCGTGCGGGCAAGGCCGGTCCCGTGCCTGCGCACCTGCGCGACGCGCACTACAAGGGCGCGAAGAAGCTGGGCCACGGCCAGGAATACATCTACCCGCACGACCTGCCGAACGGCGTCGCCGCCCAGCAGTACGCGCCGGACGCGATCCACGGGACCCGCTACTACCGCCCGACGCGCCACGGCGTCGAGGAGCGTTACGCGGACCGCGTGGACAAGCTGCGATCGCTGCTCGGGCTGCCCGAGGACGAGCCGAGCTGATTGCCCACGAACACGATCAGCAGCATGAAGACCACGAAGATCCCCGTGACGATGAAGGACCACGTCGTGACGTGCGTATAGCCGCCGGGCTGCGTCGGGTCGAGGAAGTCGTACGGCCACCAACGCACGATCGGCCCGCGGATCAGCGACACGGCGAGGTAGAGGATCGGGAAGGCGAGCCAACTGCCGGCCCTGCCGAAGCCCAGCCGCGTCTTCGGCGGCGAGATCAGCCAGTCGAGCAGCAATACCGCCGGCATCACGCCGTGCACGATGTAGTTCTGCCACCTGATGGTCTCGGCGTTGATCGTGTTCGCGAGCAGCGTCCAGTACACGAGACCCGTGATCACCAGGTACAGCACGGCCGCCCCGCGCACCAGATCCGGCACCCCCGGCCGCCTCCGCAGCGCCGCGACCCCGCCGATCAGCAGCACGAAAGCGCCGAACAGGTTGGACAGATCGGTGAAGTAGAAGAAGAAGTTCACCCCGTCGCCGGTGTGGAAGTCCCGGTCGTACCCGACCGCGAGCGCCACCAGCCCGAGCAGGCCGAATGCCACCCGCAGCGCGCCCGCGGTCATCTGCTTGGTCACGGGAGCAAAGGTAAGGGGCTGAAGGGCCGCGGCGCCAGCGCCGGATCTTGGTTCGCGCCCTGCGAGCACCGCCAGCAGGAGCGTGCGCTCACGATCCTGATTCATAGAGGGGCCGCGCGGCTTTGTGCTCCTCGAACATGCGCGTCGAGACGGCCTCGCGGCGGCGCACGGCCTGCGCGGCGATCCCGGCGAGCGCGATCAGGCAGACCAGCGCGCCGATCGAGGCCATGCCCCAGCCGGGGCCGGCCTGGTCGGTGACGATGCCGATCAGCGGAGCGCCGATGGCGCTGCCGACGGTGAGCGCGGCGGCGTGCAGGCCCATCGCCTGACCGCGGCGTTCCGCCGGGACCGCGCGGCTGACGGCGTCGACCGTGGAGGCGATCGTCGGCGCGCAGGCGAGGCCGGCCGGGATCACCGCCAGGCACAGCAGCCACCACGATCCGGCCGTGCCGACCGGCATGCTCAGCGCGCCGAGCGCGAGCAGCAGCACGGTCATCGGCAGCGGACGGGGCATCGCGCCGTGGATGAAACCGCCGACCAGGGACGCGGCGCACCAGATGATCACGACGACCCCGGCCCAGGTGATCTCGCCGTGCCCGCGCAGCACCGCCACGATCGCCACGTCCGTCGCGGACAGGACCATGCAGGCGGAAGCTGTGATGGCGAGCATCAGCAGGAAGCCCGGCGCGAGCCAGTGGGACTTCGGCTGCTGCCGCGGGAGGGCTTCCTCCGTGGAGGTGGACGGCTCGCTCGTCTCCGCCGGGCCCTGGCCGTCATGCAACCTCGGGTTGTACACGTACAGGACCGCCGCGCTCAGCCCGAGCCCGCAGCCGAGTACGTGCAGCGTGGACGTCGCCTCGCCCAGCTGCGTGATCGCCAGCACCGCGAGCGCTGGACCGACCATGAAGGACAGTTCCACGGCCATCGAGTCCAGTGAGAACGCCTGCCGCCGCACCGATTCCGGCACCCGCGCGGCCAGCGACTGCCGCACCAGCGTCGCCACCGGCACCTGCAGCGCTCCGCAGAGCACCGCCGTCGCGAGCAGCACCTGATACGGCAGCGCCGGGACCAGGTTCCAGAACAGCAGCGAGACCACGCCCGTCAGCAGCAGAACCGGCCGCGGCCCGCCCCGGTCGATCGCCCGCCCGAGCAGCGGCGAGCCGATCGCCAGCCCCACCGTGAACGCCGCCGTCGCCGCGCCCGCCTCCGCGTAGCTGCGGTGCCGGTCCAGCACGATGCTCAGGGTCAGCGCCGTGGCCCACGCCGTCCCCGGAATCCGGGCGATCAGCGAGACCAGCATGAAGGCGCGCATGCCGGGCAGCGCGAGGACGGACTTGTAACGGGCGAGATGCATGTGGGTCTCCTACTTCCAAACCCATCCTCGCAGACGCCGCCGACAATCTCGAAATATTTGCCGAGCCCCGCGCGCTATACCCCGCAGGGTATCGGTCTCAGGTGGAAGGAAGGGCCATGGCCAGCGGCGACGTGCAGCACACGGTGGAGTTGACGACGGAGAACTTCGACGAGAAAGTCGGCAACGACGGGATGATCCTGCTCGACTTCTGGGCCTCCTGGTGCGGCCCGTGTCAGCGGTTCGGCCCGATCTACGAGCGCGCCGCCGAGCGCAACCCCGACCTCATGTTCGGCAAGGTGGACACCGAGGCGCAGCCGGAACTCGCGGGTGCGTTCGAGATCAGGTCGATCCCGACCCTGATGATCGTCCGCGACGGCATCGTCGTGTTCGGCCAGCCCGGCGCCCTGCCCGAGGCGGCCCTCGACGAGCTGATCGACAAGGCCCGCGCTCTCGACATGGACGAGGTCCGCGGCAAGATCGCCGCGCAGCGCGAGGAGAACGCGCCGGCCGGCGCGGCCTCGCAGGCTTCGTAATCGGGGAACGGCTGCCGACGCCACTGTGACGTGAACGGGCCGCGCGATCAGGCGAGTGAGAGAAACAGCTTCTCCATCAGCGCCAGGTCCGCGGCCCGCTGCTCGCCGCCCCCGTCCAGGCACTGCTGCAGCCCGCTCGCGATGATCTTGAACCCCGCCTTGTCCAGCGCTCGCGAGACGGCCGCGAGCTGGGTGACCACGTCCGCGCAGTCGCGCCCCTGCTCCAGCATCGCGATCACCCCGCGGATCTGCCCCTCGGCCCGGCGCAAGCGCTTGACGACCTCGCCGACCGTCTCCTCCTGGACCCGCATGACTTCCCCTTCCGCGATGCCGCCATCATACGCCCCGGGGTATCCGAGGCAGGTACGCGGCGACCGCGGCCACGCCGTCAGCTGACGACGAACAACAGCACCCAGAGAGCCAGCCAAATTCCCGAGAGTACGATTCCTGCGATCGCCAATCCCTTGCCGGGCTGGCCGGTTCGCTTAATCGTGCCGAGCGCGCCGAAACCCAGTCCTATGCCCACGCAGGCCGTAATGAAAAAGAACCCGAGCAGACCCATGATGAGCGAGGTGATGGCCATCCCGCTCGTTTTCGCGTTCGCCGGATAGGGATATCCGCCGTACGGGTTCGGCGGCGGAAAAGGACCCTTGGGATCGAACCCGAAGTAGTTCTGCGCCGGCGGCCGCGTGGAGTCCGGGGTCGGCGGCGGCGGGAGCAGGGCCGGGGTGTGATCGGCCGGGGTGTCGGTCATCGTCGGAAGTCGCCTCGGTCTCGCGCGGGTCTGGAGGACGTTTCTATCATCTATCACGCTCGGATGCGGCGTCGCGCGCGGCGATCGCTTACCCTGTCCGGGCCACCGGTCGTCCCGGGCGGCAACC
>NZ_DASZKT010000217.1:0-1590 GCF_035552695.1 Actinospica sp. | reverse complement strand
CGCTCATCGACGGACTTGCCCTTGCGCACGGCCTGGTTGAACTTGCCCATGCCCATCATCATCTTCGGCTGGTAGGCCCAGATCTCCATCGGCTCCAGGCCGCTGCCGGTCTCCGGCGTGCGGCCGGCCAGCTTCTTCATCATCCTCGGTCCGAGCCTGTATATGAGCCTGACCATCGGCCCAGCGTCGCGCTTGGACACCTTCTCGATACGTGCCATCCGGCAGCTCCTGTCACATTGGGTGAGGTTGGGGGGTCTGTCCGGTATGACACCCGAGACCCGGAAGGTGTGACAGCAGTGGACGAACTCGAGCTGGCCAACAGGTTCGACCGCCAGCGGCCCCAGCTCCGCGGGGTCGCCTACCGGATTCTCGGTTCGGTCAGCGAGGCCGACGACGCGATGCAAGAGGCGTGGCTCCGGCTTCGGCGGACAGACGCCGAGCAGATCGACAGTCTCGAGCGGTGGCTGACGACCGTGGTCGCCCGGATCTGCCTGAACATGCTCCGCGCGCGCCGCGCGCGCGGCGAGCAGCCGTTCGATGGCTTGCGGCCGGAGCCGATCATCGACAATCCAGCCGTCGGGACCGATCCGGAGCACGAAGCGTTGCTGGCCGACTCGGTCGGGATCGCGCTGCAGGTCGTGCTCGACACGCTCAGCCCGGCCGAGCGACTCGCGTTCGTGCTACACGACATGTTCGCCGTCCCGTTCGACGAGATTGCCGCGATGGTCAGCCGCTCCCCGCAGGCGACACGCCAGCTCGCCAGCCGCGCGCGGCGACGAGTGCGCGAGGCGGCGCCGCCGCCAGACCCGGACCTGGCCCGCCAGCGGGCGGTCGTGGACGCCTACTTCGCCGCCGCCCGCGAGGGCGATCTCGATGCACTGGTGGCCGTACTTCACCCCGACGTCGTGCTTCGCGCCCACCGCCGCGACGGCGACCCCATCACGCTGCACGGCGCGGCGGACGTGGCGCGCGGGGCGGCGAGCGCCCGTCGGTTCGCGCCATACGTCCGTCCGGCGCTGGTCAACGGCACGGCCGGCGCGGTCGCGTTCGACGGCGACCGGCCGTTCGCCGTACTCGCGTTTACGGTGGTCGGCGACCGCGCCGTCGCGATCGACGTGTTCAACGACCCCGAACTCGTCGCCAAACTCGACATTCACGGGATCACCGCCTGATCGGTGCGGGCGCCCGGGTCGACACCGTCCGCGCGGTACCGAACGCGCCGACCGGCCCGTCGCGGACCGCGTGTCCTCGCGGCTGCTACTCCTTGCCGCGCCAGGTGCGTTCGAACGGGAGCCGCCAGGCGTTGGGCGCGACGAGCTGATGGATCGCGTTCGGGCCCCACGAGCCGGGGGCGTACGGCTTCACCGGCCGCGGGTTCTCCAGCAGCGGAGCGGAGCGCTCCCACAGGCTCTCGATCCCCTCTGCGGTGGTGAACAGTGTGTGATCTCCGCGCAGGGTGTCGAGGATCAGGCGCTCATAGGCCTCCAGGACGTCGGTCAGCTGGCCGGTCTCGGCTGTGGCGAACTGCATGCTCAGCTTGTCCAGCCGCATCCCCGGGCCGGGGCGCTTTCCGTAGAAGGAGAGGGAGAG